>CAZZWY010000255.1:0-6562 GCA_964657785.1 uncultured Acetobacteraceae bacterium | reverse complement strand
AGCGGTGCGTCCGGGGCGCGTCGTCCACACGGTGCGTCGGCGGTGATGCAGTGACCGGTCGCGGTGGTCCGCGCCCGCCGCGCGATTGATTCGATGAGCCCGTCGACCCCTTTCATCGAACGCCCGGTCGCGACTTCGCTGCTGATGCTCGCGATCGTGCTCGCCGGCATCGTCGGCTTCCGCTTCCTGCCGCTCTCGGCGCTGCCGCAGGTCGACTACCCGACGATCCAGGTGCAGACGCTCTACCCCGGCGGCAGCCCGGAGGTCATGAGCAACACCGTGACCGCGCCGCTCGAGCGCCAGTTCGGGCAGATGGCGGGGCTCGACCGGATGAGCTCGACGAGTGCGGCCGGCGTCTCGATCATCACCCTGCAGTTCAGCCTCGGCCAGACGCTCGACGTCGCCGAGCAGGAAGTGCAGGCGGCGATCAATGCCGGCGGGTCATTGTTGCCGGCCGACCTGCCGGCGCCGCCCGTCTACGCCAAGGTCAATCCCGCGGATGCGCCGGTGCTGACGCTTGCCGTCACCTCCAACTCGCTGCCGCTCACCGACGTGCAGAACCTCGTCAACACCCGGCTGGCTCAGAAGATGAGCCAGGTGTCGGGGGTCGGCCTGGTGTCGCTCTCGGGGGGCCAGCGGCCTGCCGTGCGCATCCAGGCGGACACGCAGGCCCTCGCCGCGAACGGCATCGGCCTCGACACCCTGCGCACGGCGATCACCGCCGCGAACGCGAACGGCGCCAAGGGCAGCTTCGACGGCCCGAAGCGCGCCTACACCATCAATTCCAACGACCAGCTCGTCGCGGTCGACGACTACAGGAAGCTGATCGTCGCCTACCGCAACAACGCGCCGATCCGGCTCGCCGATGTCGCCCGGGTCGTCGACAGCGCCGAGAACGACCAGCTCGGCGCCTGGGCCGGGATCGATTGCGTGCAAGCGACCGGGGCGGCGTCGGCACCGGCCACGAATTCGCTCTGCCAGGCCGGCGGCCGCCAGCTCGTCCCCGCGATCATCCTGAACGTGCAGCGCCAGCCGGGCGCCAACGTGATCGCGACCGTCGACGCGATCAAGGCGCGCCTGCCCGAGCTGCAGGCGGGCCTGCCTGCGGGCGTGTCGATCGACGTGCTCTCCGACCGGACCAAAGGCATCCGCGCGTCGGTCGAGCACGTCGAGATGGAGCTGGTGCTCGCGGTCGTCCTCGTGGTGCTGGTGATCTTCGCCTTCCTCGGCAGCCTGCGCGCGACGGTGATCGCGTCGATCGCGGTGCCGATCTCGCTGATCGGCACCTGCGGCCTGATGTACCTGCTCGGCTACAGCCTCAACAACCTCTCGCTGATGTCGCTGACGATCGCGACCGGCTTCGTCGTCGACGACGCGATCGTCATGATCGAGAACATCGCGCGCTACATCGAGGAGGGCGAATCGCCGATGGCCGCGGCGCTGAAGGGCGCGTCGCAGATCGGCTTCACGATCATCTCGCTCACGGTCTCGCTGATCGCGGTGCTGATCCCGCTGCTCTTCATGGGCGACGTGGTCGGGCGGCTCTTCCGCGAGTTCGCGGTGACGCTCGCGATCACGATCTTGATCTCGGCGGTCGTGTCATTGACGCTCGTTCCGATGATGTCCGCGCGCTGGCTCAAAGGTCACGACGTGACAAGGACAAGCCCGTCGCGCAGCGGCATCGCCGCCCGCACCCAGGCCTTCTTCGACGCCGTGATGCACCGCTACGACCGCTCGCTCGTCTGGGTCATCGACCACCAGGCGATCACGCTGCTGGTCGCGCTCGCGACCTTCGCGCTCACCGTCGTCCTCTACCTGGCGATTCCCAAGGGCCTCTTCCCGACGCAGGACACGAGCCAGCTTCAGGCGCGCCTCGAGGCCGCGCAGGACGTGTCGTACGAGCGCATGCAGGGGCTGCAGCGCGCGGCGGCCGACGCGATCCTCGCCGACCCGGCGGTCGCGAGCCTCGCCTCCTTCGTCGGCGTCGACGCGGCGAACAACACGATGCTGCACACCGGCAGCCTGCTGATCAACCTGAAGGCCGATCATGGCCATCAGCAGACCGTGATGGAGCGGCTTCGCGAGCGCGCGCGCACGGTCGCGGGCGTGACGCTCTACCTGCAGCCGACGCAGGACCTGACGATCGACGCCGAGACCGGGCCGACGCAATACCGCGCCTCGCTCGAAGGCGTCGACAGCGCGACCGTCACGCAGTGGATGGGCAAGCTGATCGCGCAGCTGCAGACCGTGGCGCAGGTCAGGAACGTCAGCAGCGATGCGGGCGCGCAAGGCCTCGCGGCCTACGTCAACGTCGACCGCGACACCGCGTCTCGCCTCTCGATCACCGCGAGCTCCGTCGACGACGCGCTCTACAGCGCCTTCGGCCAGCGCATCGTCTCGACGATCTTCACCGAGACCAACCAGTACCGCGTGATCCTCGAGGCGCATCCGGGCTTGCTGACCGACGCGCAGTCGCTCGGGTCCTTGAACCTCATCACCGGCTCGGGCATCGCGACGCCGCTCTCGGCGATCGCGACCATCGTCGAGAAGAACGCGCCGCTGCAGGTGACGCACGTGGCGCAGTACCCGGCGAGCACGCTGAACTTCGACACCGCCGCCGGCGTCTCGCTCGGCAACGCGGTGGATGCGATCCGCGCTGCCGCGAAGGCGATCGGCCTGCCGGCGAGCGTCACGATGACCTTCCTCGGCGCGTCGGGCGCGTACGAGAAGTCGCTCTCGAGCCAGCTCTGGCTGATCCTCGCGGCGGTCGTGTGCGTCTACATCGTCCTCGGCGTGCTCTACGAAAGCTACGTGCACCCGCTGACGATCCTCTCGACCTTGCCGTCGGCCGGCGTCGGCGCCCTGCTCGCGCTCATGGTGACCGGCAACGACCTGGGCGTGATCGGCATCATCGGCATCATCCTGCTGATCGGCATCGTCAAGAAGAACGCGATCATGATGATCGACTTCGCGATCGACGCCGAGCGCGAAGAGGGCAAGTCGCCGCGCGACGCGATCCACCAGGCCGCGCTGCTGCGCCTGCGGCCGATCCTGATGACGACGCTCGCCGCGCTCTTCGCTGCCGTGCCGCTGATGCTGAGCTTCGGCGACGGCGCCGAGTTGCGCCGCCCGCTCGGCCTGGCGATCTTCGGCGGGTTGATCGTGAGCCAGCTGCTGACCTTGTTCACGACCCCGGTGATCTACCTCGGCTTCGACCGGCTCGGGCGGCGCTTGCGGCGCCGCGCCACGCCGGAGGGAGCGGCGGCGTGACTTGCCGTGGCGCGCCGGGCCGCGGGGGGTCGGCATGAACCTGTCGTCGCCCTTCGTGCGCCGCCCGATCGGCACGGTGCTGCTCACCATCGGCATCGCGCTCGCCGGCATCGGCGCCTTCTTCGTGCTGCCCGTCGCGCCCTTGCCGCAGGTCGACTACCCGGTCATCTCCGTCAGCGCCAACATCCCCGGGGGCAGCCCGGAGACGATGGCGACCAGCGTCGCGACGCCGCTCGAACGCCACCTCGGCACGATCGCCGGCGTCAACGAGATGACCTCGCAGAGCTCGACGGGGTCGTCGCGCGTCACCCTGCAGTTCGATCTCGACCGCAACATCGACGGCGCGGCGCGCGAAGTCCAGGCGGCGATCAGCGCGAGCCGGGTCGACCTGCCCGCGACGCTTCGCAGCAACCCGACGTACAAGAAGGCCAACCCCGCCGCGGCGCCGGTGATCATCCTGGCGCTGACCTCGAAGACGAAGACGCCGGGGCAGATCTACGAGGCGGTCTCCAACATCGTGAGCCAGCGGCTGTCGCAGGTCGAGGGTGTCGGCGACGTCGAGATCGGCGGCGGTTCGCTGCCCGCGGTGCGGATCGAGCTGCTGCCGTTCGCGCTCAACCGCTACGGCATCAGCACCGAGGACGTGCGCGCCGCGATCCAGGCGTCGAACGCGAACCGGCCGAAGGGCATCGTCCAGGACGGCGTGCGGCGCCTGCAGATCTACACCCAGACGCCGGCCTTGCGGGCGAGCGACTACGCGCCGATGGTCGTCGCCTGGCGAAACGGGGCTGCCGTCCGGCTGCAGGACGTGGCGCAGGTCGTCGACGGCGTCGAAGACAACCGCACGCTCGGCCTCTTCAACGGCGAGCCGGCGATCGTCATCCTGATCACGCGCCAGCCCTCGGCCAACGTCATCGCGACGGTCGACAGCGTGCGCGCCCTGCTGCCGGCGCTGCGCGCCGAGTTGCCGCCCGACGTCGAGCTCGCCGTCGCCAACGACAGCACCCATTCGATTCGCGCTTCGCTCAACGAGGTCGAGCTGACCCTGATCGTCTCGGTGCTGCTGGTGGTGCTGGTGGTGAGCGTCTTCCTGCGCAGCTGGCGCGCGACGGTGGTGCCGGCGGTCGCGACCGTCGTCGCGCTGCTCGGCACCTTCGGCGTGATGAAGCTGCTCGGCTTCTCGCTCAACAACCTGAGCCTGATGGCGCTGACGGTTGCGACCGGCTTCGTCGTCGACGACGCGATCGTCGTGCTCGAGAACACCAGCCGCCACATCGAGGCCGGCCTGTCGCGGATGGAGGCGGCGCTGCTCGGCGCCCGCGAGGTCGGCTTCACGGTGCTCTCGATCAGCATCTCGCTCGTCGCCGTCTTCATCCCGCTGCTCTTCATGGGCGGGCAGACCGGGCGGCTCTTCCGCGAGTTCGCCGTGACGCTCTCGGCCGCGGTGCTGATCTCGCTCGTCATCTCGCTCACCACCACGCCGATGATGTGCGCCTGGCTGCTTCGCCCGGGCGGGGAGGCCGGCACCGAGCGGCCGCCGGGGCGCCTGGCGCGCGCCGCCGAACGCGGCTACGACTGGCTGCTGCGCCGCTACGAGGCGAGCCTCGACTGGGCGCTCGCGAGCAAGGCGCAGGTGATGCTGGTGCTGGTCGCGGTCGTCGGCCTCAACGTCTACCTCTTCAAGGAAGTGCCGAAGGGCTTCTTTCCGCAGCAGGACAGCGGCCAGCTCAACGCCGGCATCCGTGGCGACCAGACCCTGTCGTCGGAAGAGATGGGCCGCAAGCTCCGTCAGGTCGTCGCCATCGTCCACGCCGACCCGGCCGTCGACACCGTCGTCGGCTTCACCGGCGGCGGCCGCCCCGGCGGCTTCATGTTCGTCAACCTGAAACCGCGGGGCAGTGCGGCGGGCGAGCGCGAGGAGGGCGGCCTGGCCGTCATCGCGCGGCTGCGCCCTCAACTCGCGAAGATCGCCGGGCTGCAGGTCTACCTCGGCCCGGTGCAGGACGTGCGCTCCGGCGGCCGGCAGAGCAACTCCAGCTATCAGTACACCCTCAAGAGCGACAACATCGCCGATCTGCGGACGTGGAGCGCGCGGCTCGCGACCGAGCTGCGGCAGGCCGACGCGCTCACCGACGTCGACAGCGACCAGCAGGAAAACGGCGTCGAGACGATGGTGCAGGTCGATACCGACAGTGCCGGGCGCCTCGGCCTGACCGCCAGCGGCATCGACGCCGCGCTCTACGACGCCTTCGGCCAGCGCCAGGTCGCGACGATCTACACCGAGCTCAACCAGTACCACGTCGTGATGGAGTGGGCACCCGGCTACATCCGCAGCCCGAACGCGCTCGCCGACGTGTACGTGCCCGGCACGAGCACCGTCAACAACGGCGGGCAGGTCGTCGCGACCGAGAGCGTCGCGAGCCCGACCAGCGGCACGGCGACCGCAGCGACCACCGGCAGCACGAACGGCACCGCGGCGACGACCGGCACGTCCGGCGCCGTCCCGGCGACGATCCCGGTGTCGGCGAACCCCGGGTTGAAGAACGCGTCGACCGGCAATGTCCTCGCCAACACGCCGACGCGGCTGGTGCCGCTCGCGACCGTCGCGAAGACGTTCGAGCAGTCGGCCGCGATCTCGGTGAACCACCAGGACGGCGAGCTCGCGACGACGATCTCCTTCAACCTGCCGGAGGGCCGGTCGCTCGACGACGCGAAGGCCGCCATCGCCAAGGCCGAGGCCGACATCGCGCTGCCGATCAATGTGCGCGGCAGCTTCGCCGGCACCGCGGCGAGCGCGCAGCAGTCGCAGGGGCAGCAGACCCTGTTGATCGTCGCGGCGATCGTCGTGATCTACATCGTCCTCGGGGTGCTGTACGAAAGCCTGGTGCACCCGCTGACGGTGCTGTCGACCTTGCCGTCTGCAGGCGTCGGCGCGGTGCTCGCGCTGATGCTCTTGCGGATGGAGTTCTCGATCATCGCGCTGATCGGCGTGTTCCTGCTGATCGGCATCGTCAAGAAGAACGCGATCCTCATCATCGATTTCGCCCTCGAGGCCGAGCGCGCCCGCGGCCTCGCCCCGGCGGCCGCCGTGCGCGAGGCCTGCCTGCTGCGCTTTCGACCGATCCTGATGACGACGCTCGCCGCGGCGCTCGGCGCGCTCCCGCTCGCGATCGGCTTCGGCGAGGGCGCCGAGCTGCGCCAGCCGCTCGGCGTGGCCATCATCGGCGGGCTGATCGCGAGCCAGCTGCTGACGCTGCTGACCACGCCGGTCGTCTACCTCCTGCTCGACAAG
>CAZZWY010000254.1:0-6565 GCA_964657785.1 uncultured Acetobacteraceae bacterium | reverse complement strand
GGTTTGCCCACGATGTTATGCTCCTCGGCATCCGCCCCCGCGCGGGCCGACGCAGCCGACGTACCGCACCGGCTGGGCCTGCGCCATGACCTCGTCGAGCACGCCGAGCTTGCGCAGCGCATGGTGCGCGTCGGGGATCAGGCCGTCGCCGCAGACCTTGTCGCGCGGGAACGCCTGGGCGTCGACGAGGACGACATCGCGTCCGGCGCGCGCGAGCGTCGCCGCCGCCGCCGAACCCGCCGGGCCGGCGCCGACCACGAGCACGTCGCAGGAAGAAGGAAGAAGTTCGATGCCGAGGTTCATGGAGCGCAGTGAGCCGCCGGAACGCCGGGCTGGTCCGGAGCATTCTATTTCGACGATCCAGGAACCAGCCACGCGCTTCGCTGTGGCGTCGGCCCTCTGCGAGCCGTCCGCCCCTCCCGCCCCTGCGACAACGCACCGCAACATTCCTTTGCCGTACCGATCGGTTCATTTTTAGTTGACAAGCACGACTTCCCATTTACCATACCGTACGGTTTTTATAAGCGGCTCGATGCCGAGGCGGATTGCTCTGTTGGACAGCGCACAGACGTCCGGCAGGCGCTGTGATCTGCTGCGGCCATCCTCAAGGAAGCTCTTCTCTCATGCGTAACCTGACAAACATCGCCCTGGTGATTGCGCTGGCGAGTACGGCAAGCCTGTTGACCGCTTGCGGCAAGCCCCCGGCGGGCGGAGCGCCGGCCGCGCTCCAGACGCCGCAGGTTGGCGTGCTTACGTTGCAGCCGCAACGGGTCGCCATCACCACGGAGCTCGCCGGCCGCACAACGCCCGTGCTGGTGGCAGATGTGCGGCCGCAAATCACCGGACTCGTGCAGTCGCGCAACTTCAGGGAAGGCAGCGAGGTGAAGGCCGGCGCGCTGCTCTACCAGGTCGACCCCGCCACCTACCGCGCCAGCCTCGACAGCGCCAAGGCAACGCTCGCGAAGGCGCAGGCCTCGCTGCAGACCTCGCGCCTGAAGGCCGACCGCTACCGCGAGCTGGTCACGATCAAGGCGGTGAGCCAGCAGGATGCCGACGACGCCATCGCGACGCTCGGCCAGGGCGAGGCCGATGTCGCGTCGGCGAAGGCCTCTGTCGAGACCGCGCGCATCAGCCTCGACTACACCCGCATCACCGCACCCATCTCCGGGCGCATCGGCAAGTCGTCGGTCACACCCGGCGCACTCGTCACCGCGAACCAGGCCACGGCGCTGGCGACGGTGCAAAAGCTCGACCCCATCTATGTCGACGTGACCCAGTCGAGCAGCGCGGTGCTGCGCCTGAGGCGCGCGCTCGCACAGGGCACGCTGAGCGCGGCGGGGGCGAGTGCCGCGAAAGTGTCGCTGTTGCTCGAAGACGGCTCGCGCTACGCCGCGACCGGCACGCTGCAGTTCTCGGACGTCACGGTCGATCAGGGCACCGGCGCGATCACCTTGCGCGCCGAGTTCACGAACCGCAAGGGCGAGTTGCTGCCGGGCATGTACGTGCGCGCGGTGCTCGAAGAAGGCGTCAACGAACAGGCGCTGCTCGCACCGCAGCCCGCGGTCAGCCGCGACGCCGCGGGCAAGCCGGTGGCCTACGTGGTCGGCGCCGACAACAAGCTTGAACAGCGCAAGCTGACGACCGAGCGCGCGATCGGCGACCAGTGGCTGGTCACTGCCGGGCTGAAGGCCGGTGACCGGCTGGTCGTCAACGGCGCACAGAATGCGCGCGCCGGTCAGGCCGTGCAGGTGCTGCCGTACACCGCCGGGCCGACGGCGCCGACCGCCCGCGCCGGGCCGGCGGTGGCTTCGGCCTCGGCGCCGACGACGACGAAGAACTGAGCGGGGGACTCGCCCATGGCTCGCTTCTTCATCGACCGACCGATCTTCGCCTGGGTGCTCGCCATCATCGTGATGCTGGCCGGTGTGCTGGCGATCACGCAACTGCCGATCGCGCAGTACCCGACCATCGCCCCGCCCGCGATATCGATCACCGCGAACTACCCCGGTGCGTCGTCCAAGACGCTCGAAGACACGGTGACGCAGGTCATCGAGCAGAAGATGAAGGGGCTCGACCGGCTCGCCTACATCGCTTCGACGAGCGATTCGAGCGGCAGCGTGACGATCACGCTCACGTTCGAGAACGGCACCAGCTCCGATACCGCGCAGGTGCAGGTCCAGAACAAGCTCTCGCTCGCCACGCCGCTGCTGCCGCAAGAGGTGCAGCAGCAGGGCGTGACGGTCGCGAAGGCCGCGAACAACTTCCTCGTCGTCATCGCCTTCATTTCCGAAGACGGCAGCATGAACGGTGCCGACCTCGGCGACTACGTGGCCGCCAACGTGCAGGACCCGCTCAGCCGCGTCGAAGGCGTCGGCGACACGCAGCTCTTCGGCTCGCAGTACGCGATGCGCGTGTGGCTCGACCCGACCAAGCTCAACAACTTCAAGCTCACGACCACCGACGTGGCGAACGCCGTGAAGGCGCAGAACGCGCAGGTGTCGGCCGGCCAGCTCGGCGGCCTGCCGGCGGCGGCGGGCCAGCAGCTCAACGCCACCATCACCGCGCAGACGCGCCTGAAGACCGCCGAGCAGTTCGAGGACATCGTCCTGCGCACCCAGACCGACGGCTCGCAGGTGCGGCTGCGCGACGTGGCGCGCATCGAGCTCGGCAGCGAGACGTACGCCACGGTGGCGCATTTCAACGGCAAGCCGGCGACCGGCCTCGCGATCAAGCTCGCCACCGGTGCGAACGCGCTCGACACCGTCAAGGCCGTCAACGCCAAGCTCGAAGAACTCAGGCCGTTCTACCCGCACAGCATGAAGTCGGTGATTCCGTACGACACCACCCCGTTCGTGCGCATCTCGATCGAGGACGTCGTGAAGACGCTGATCGAGGCGATCGTGCTGGTGTTCCTCGTGATGTACCTCTTCCTGCAGAACTTCCGCGCCACGCTGATCCCGACGATCGCGGTGCCGGTGGTGCTGCTCGGCACCTTCGGCGTGCTCTATGCGTTCGGCTACACGATGAACACGCTGACGATGTTCGCGATGGTGCTGGCGATCGGCTTGCTCGTCGACGATGCGATCGTGGTGGTCGAGAACGTCGAGCGCGTGATGGCCGAGGAAGGCTTGTCGCCGGTCGAGGCGACACGCAAGTCGATGACGCAGATCACCGGCGCGCTCGTCGGCATCGCGCTGGTGCTGGCCGCGGTGTTCGTGCCGATGGCGTTCTTCGGCGGCTCCACGGGCGTGATCTACCGTCAGTTCTCGATCACGATCGTGTCGGCGATGACGCTTTCGGTGCTGACCGCGCTGGTGCTCACGCCGGCGCTGTGCGCGACGTTGCTCAAGCCGATCGATTCCGGCCACGCCGCCGGGAAGACGGGCTTCTTCGGCTGGTTCAACCGCGTCTTCGACCGCGGCAGCCAGGGCTACCAGCACGGCGTGGGCCACATGACCACGCGCAAGAAGCGCTACATGCTGATCTATGCGGTCCTCGCGGTGGTGGTCGGCCTCGCCTACACCAGGGTACCGGCGGGCTTTCTGCCCGACGAGGACCAGGGCATCGTCTACACCCTCGTGCAGTTGCCGCCGGGGGCGACGCAGGATCGCACGCTGAAGGTGCTCGGGCAGGTCGAGCACCACTACCTGGTCGACCAGAAGGAGGCGGTCGATGCGATCTTCACGGTCGCCGGCTTCGGTTTCGCCGGCAGCGGCCAGAACACCGGCATTGCCTTCGTCAAGCTGCGCCCCTGGGACGAACGCAAGACGGCCGAGCTGCGCGTGACCGGCGTGATGGCGAAGGCGGGCCAGGCCTTCGCGCTGATCCGCGATGCCAGCGTATTCGCGTTCGCGCCGCCGGCGGTGTCGGAGCTCGGCAACGCGAGCGGCTTCGACCTGATGCTGCAGGACCGGGCCAACCTGGGCCACGCCGCGCTGATGCAGGCGCGCAACCAGTTGCTCGGCCTGGCGATGAAGGAGCCGGGCCTCGTCGGCGTGCGTCCGAACGGACAGGAAGACACGCCCGAATTCCGCCTCGACATCGACCAGCAGAAGGCCGGCGCCCTCGGCCTCTCGCTCGGCGACATCAACGATACGTTCGCCACCGCATGGGGCGGCACGTACGTCAACGACTTCATCGACAAGGGCCGCGTCAAGAAGGTCTTCCTGCAGGCCGATGCGCCTTATCGCATGCTCCCCGAGGACATCAACCGCTGGTACGCGCGCAACGGCGACGGTGCGATGGTGCCCTTCGACAACTTCGCCACTGCCGAATGGACCATCGGTTCGCCGCGCCTCGAGCGTTACAACGGCTCGCCTTCGATCGAGATCCTCGGCATGGCCAAGCCCGGCACGTCGTCCAGCGGCGAGGCGATCGAGACGATGGAGCGGCTCGCCGCCACCTTGCCGACCGGCATCGGCTATGAGTGGACCGGCATCTCGCTGCAGGAGAAGCAGGCCGGATCGCAGGCGATGTATCTCTATACAGCGTCGATCCTGATCGTGTTCCTCTGCCTGGCGGCGCTGTACGAGAGCTGGGCGATCCCGGTCGCAGTGCTTCTGGTCGTGCCGCTCGGCGTGCTCGGCACGCTGGCCGGTGCGTTGCTGACCGCGAAGATGAACGACGTGTACTTCCAGGTCGGCCTGTTGACGACGGTGGGTCTGGCCGCGAAGAACGCCATCCTGATCGTCGAGTTCGCGAAGGAATTGGTCGGGAAGGGCACCGGCCTCATCGATGCGGCGGTGCAGGCGGCCCGCATGCGCCTGCGGCCGATCCTGATGACCTCGCTCGCCTTCATCCTCGGCGTGTTGCCGCTGGTGCTGGGCAGCGGGGCCGGCGCCGGCGCGCAGAACGCGATCGGCACCGCGGTGATCGGCGGAATGATCTCGGCGACGGTGCTGGCGATCTTCTTCGTGCCGCTGTTCTTCGTCGTGGTGATGGGTCTCTTCGCGCGCAAGCCGAAGCCGGCCACCGAGGCACCTCCTCAGTCACCCGCGCCGCCGACCGCACCGGTTCTCGAAGGCCACTGACATGAACCGCCCGTCCCTCCTCACGCTGGCGCTCGCAGCGGCCCTCGGCGGCTGCAGTCTGATGCCGGCATACGTGCGCCCCGCATCCCCGGTGCCGCAGGCTTATCCCACACCGCTCGCCGAAACAGCGAACGCGACCGCCGCGGCCGACACCGGTTGGCGCGATTTCTTCGCCGACGAGCGCCTGCGCCAGCTCATCGCGCTGGCGCTCGCCAACAACCGCGACCTGCGCGTCGCGGTGCTCAACATCGAGCTGTCGCGCGCGCAGAACCGCATCCAAGGCGCCGCGCTGTTGCCCACCGTGAATGCGAGCGGCAGCGCCGGCGCGAGCCGCACGCCAGCCGATCTTTCCGGCGCGGGGCAGGCGGTGACCGCACGCCAGTACAGCGCCACGCTCGGCTTCTCGTCCTATGAGCTCGATCTGTTCGGCCGCATACGCAGCCTCAACGAGCAGTCGCTGCAGCAATTCCTGGCAACCGACGAGGCACGCCGCAGCACGCAGATCAGCCTGGTCGCCGAGGTCGCGGCCGACTACCTCACGCTCGCCGCCGATCAGGAGCATTTGAAGCTCGCCAGCGTCACCTTGCAGAGCCAGAGCGACAGTTACGCGCTGACGAAGCGCATGGCCGAGCTCGGCGCCGCCTCCGACCTGACGCTGCGCCAGGCGCAGACCAGCGTCGAGACCGCGCGCGTCGACGTCGCGCGCTACACGGCGCAGGTCGCGCTCGACCGCAATGCGCTCGCGTTGGTCGTCGGCACGCAGCCGCCCGACGCGCTGCTGCCCGCCGGTCTCGACGACGGGATCAAAGCCCTCGGCGCGGCGCGCGATCTGCCGGCCGGCCTGCCGTCGGACTTGCTACAGCGCCGGCCCGACGTGCTGCAGGCCGAGCGCGAGTTGCGCGCCGCGAATGCCAACATCGGCGCGGCGCGCGCCGCCTTCTACCCGCGCATCAGCCTGACCGCTTCCGCAGGCGCCGGCAGTGCCGACCTCGGCAAGCTGTTCAAGAGCGGCCAGGGCACCTGGAGCTTCGCGCCCTCCATCTCGCTGCCGATCTTCGACGGCGGCGTCAACAAGGCGAACCTCGACAGCGCCACCGCGAGCCGCGACATCTACCTCGCGCAGTACGAGAAGTCGATCCAGACCGCGTTCCGGGAAGTGGCCGACTCGCTCGCCCAACGCACCACGCTCGGCGAGCAGCTGCTGGCGCAGCAGGCGCTGGTCGACGCCACCGGCGCGAGCTACACCTTGTCGGACGCGCGTTTCAAGCGCGGCGTCGACAGCTACCTGAGCGTGCTCGATTCGCAGCGCTCGCTCTACACCGCGCAGCAGACCCTGATCGGCACGCAGCTCTCGCGCGTGTCGAACCTGGTGACGCTCTACAAGGTGCTCGGCGGCGGTTGGATCGAAAGCAGTCCAACGAGCGCATCGAACCCGGGATGACGCCACCGAGGGAGGTGGTCGCCAGGACCTTCAACTCGCCTCGACCGAATTTCACATGAACAGACTCCCCAGCTTGATCGTCACGCTGGCCGCC
>CAZZWY010000253.1:0-6627 GCA_964657785.1 uncultured Acetobacteraceae bacterium | reverse complement strand
GAGCGCCGGACTGTTAATCCGTAGGTCCCTGGTTCGAGCCCAGGTCGGGGAGCCATAGGTAAAACGGGGTCTGATCGCAGGGTCAGGCCCCTTTCGCCTTTTGGCGTCTAGGCGGCTATGAAGGCACTTTATGGGGTGCCGCGAGTGAACTTGCGGACTTCCTGTCCGATTGATGTTGTTCGCGACATCGTCCATCAGCGCATGGACTCCTTCTTCGACCTATTCAGCGTCTGGCTGACCTTACGCGCTTCCGCCGCTTCGCGAAGTTCGCATCGTCGGGGCGACGCTCGGACAACACTCAGGCTTTAAGTCGGAGCCGCTTCCCTGGCAACGATCCCGCATGACGATCGGTCGTGCAGCGAAGGCGCATCAGTCACCCAGAATCAGTTGGGGTCTGACTTCGAGCAATCGCTCGTGCGCTGATTCGCCTTCGTCGATGATCTTGAACGCCGCGGCCAGCAGGCCATCCACATCCTGCCTGACCATGTGAACGGGAAACTTCAGGCAGCCGGCGAACGGATTCCAGTCGTAGCTGCCGATCTCGCACCGACGCAAGTCTTCGAGCGGCAACGTCTTGAGAAATCTGACCGCGCCTTCGAGCGACACCGACGAGGCCAGGAACAAGCCGCGCGGCAATCCGCCAAGTTGCGAATAGAGCTGGCCGATCTCCTTTTCCACTGTGAAAGGGTCGTAACCGCACGTGCGTACTTGGCCGGATTCGACAGCGCCAAATGCAGTGGTCACGGTATTGGTGAAGCCTTGGATCCTTCGTTGCGTGGCGTAGTCACCCGCCGCGCCGCCGAGGAAGTAAAGCCGGTCGCGCGCTGGCGAAACGTGCTTCCTCGACCGCGAGATCAGTGTGGCGGTCAGTTGCGCGGCGCCCCAGTAGTTGTCGCTGATGACCGACGGGGCTTTGGTGCCAGGGAGATCGACGTTGACGTGCATGACGTTGTCTTGCCGACATGCTTGGCTCACGCCGTCCGGGTCTGTTGCGCCGGTCACGATCAAGTGATCGACCTGATAGGAGATGAGCGTCTTGACCGTCTCGATTTCGATCTTGGGATCGCGCAAGGTGCTCACCACGATCGGCTGCAGCTTGCGGTCCCGAGCCATGCGGTCGAAACCTTGCGACATCGAGCCGAAGAAGCGGTCCTCGTGCGTCGGAATGATCATGCCGATGAGACCCGAGCGGCTCTTTCGCAGCCCGCTCGCCTGACGATTGACCGTGTACTTCGCCTTTTCCGCCAGCGTTTGCACCCGCTTGACCGTTTCCTCGCTGATGCGGCGCTTTTCCCAGGTGCCGTTGAGGATCGCGCTGACCGTGGAGGCAGACGTCTCTGCGAGCGTGGCGAGGTCGTAGATCGTCGACTTCTTGCTGCTGGCTTTGGACATTCGGGAATCCTAGCGGACTTGCCATGACGGCCCGCGATGGCGTCCCGCTGCCGCAATGGCTCGGCTAGATTCGCCGTCTCGGGTAAGTCCGGATACCAAATGACGGTGGCGCGTCTAGAGTTGCGCAATCGATTGTGCAAAACTTATTCCAACAAGTTTTCCCCGGCGCGACTTGACTTCACTGCCGCTCGCCTTTTTCGAACGTTCGACAGGAGACAACCCAATGAACACCAACCCCGCCCTCACGCGCATCACCGTTTTGCTTGGCGCCGGCGTCCTGGCGTTTTCGGCCAGTTCGGCCATGGCCGCGAATGACGTCGCCGTGGTCGTGAAGATCGGCGGCATTCCCTGGTTCAACGCGATGGAGGTTGGAATCAAGAAGGCGGGCACTGAGCTGAAGATCGAATCGTGGATGGTCGGCCCGACCGAAGCCGATGCCGCGCAGCAGGTTCGCGCCGTGGAAGACCTGATCGCACGCAAGGTCAAGGTCCTCGCCGTCGTGCCCAACGATGCCAAGGCGCTCGAGCCGGTGTTCAAGCGGGCCCACGATGCCGGCATCAAGATCCTCACGCATGAATCGCCGGATCAGAAGAACGGCGACTGGAACATCGAACTGACCACCGTCGCCGGCTTCGGCGAGAAGCACATGGAGTCGCTGGCCAAGGCGATGGGGGGCAAGGGCAAGTACGCCATCTACGTCGGCTCGCTGACGGTGCCGCTGCACAACGCCTGGGCTGATGCGGCGATCGCCTATCAAAAGAAGAACTATCCGGAAATGGTGGCGGTCTCCGATCGCTTCGGCGTGGCGGAAAGCCTGGACGATTCGCTTCGCACGACGCAAGACCTGATGCGAGCGAACCCGGACCTCAAGGGCGTGCTGGCGTTCGGCAGCCAGGGTCCGATCGGCGCGGGGCGCGCGGTGCTCGAGCAACACAAGGCGGACAAGGTGGCCGTGGTGGGGCCGTTCTCGCCCGGCCAGGGCGCGAAATTGATCAAGGAAGGCGCCATCCGCGAGGGCTTCATCTGGAACCCGATGCTGGCGGGTGAAGTCATCGTGCGCATCGGCAAGATGGTCGAGGACGGCAAGGAGCCGACCGACGGCATGGACATCCCCGGCCTGGGCAAGGTGTCGGTGAACAAAACCACCCACAACATCCAGGGTCAGAAGCTCGAGCCGATCAACAAGGACACGATCGACAAGCTCGTCGGCATGGGGCTGTAACGCCCACCGACCCCGCCCATGAGCGATCAGAACGTTCCAGCCCCTGACGCATCGATGCCCGCGTTCGTCCGCATCGAGAACGTGACGATGAAGTTCTCCGGCATCACCGCGTTGAACGCCCTGAACTGGGATGTCCGCCGCGGTGAAGTCCATTGCCTGATGGGCGAGAACGGGTGCGGCAAGTCGACCACCATCAAGGTCTTGTCGGGCATCAACAAGCCGGAACCGGGCGCGGTGATCGAGATCGACGGCAAGCGCTACGACGCGTTGAACCCGCACTTGTCGAAGCAGCTCGGCATCCAGGTGATCTACCAGGACCTTTCGCTGTTCCCGAACTTGAGCGTGGCCGAGAACATCTCGATCGAAGATGCGCTCGGCGGCTATGCCAAGGTGGTGAGCCAGGCGCGCATGCGCGAACGCGCCAGGGCGACGATGGACCGGCTGGGGGTCAGCCTGCCGCTCGACGCAAAAGTCGGCGACCTGCCGATCGCAACCCGCCAGCTCGTCGCCATCTGCCGTGGCATGGCCAGCGAAGCTCGTCTGCTCTTCATGGACGAACCGACCGCGTCGCTCACCCGGGCCGAGGTCGATTCGCTGCTGGCCGTCGTGCGCAGGCTCAAGGCGGACGGCCTCGCGGTGGTGTTCGTCAGCCACAAGCTCGACGAGGTCGTCGAGATCGCCGACCGGGTGACGGTGCTGCGCGACGGCAACAAGCTCGGTACCTACCCGGCCGCCGGCCTCAACGACAAGCGCCTGGGCGAGCTCATGACGGGCCTGCAGATCGAGCACGTGGTGCGCGCGCGCGATCGCAGCCGCGCCGCACCCGTGCTCGAAGTGCGCGGCCTCGGGCGTGACGGCGATTACCGCGGCGTCGACTTCACCGTGCGACAGGGCGAGATCGTCGGGCTCGTCGGCCTGCTGGGCGCCGGGCGCACCGAGCTCGCGTTGAGCCTGTTCGGCATGAGCCCGCCGGATCGGGGCGAGGTCTTGCTCGGCGGCAAGCCGATGCGCGCGAGCACGAATCGCCAGGCGATCGATGCGGGCATCGCCTATGTGTCCGAGGATCGTCTGAGCATCGGTTTGAACATGAGCCAATCGGTGAAGGACAACATGGTTCTGGCCGTCCTGAACCGGATCTCTTCGCGCTTCGGCTGGCTGCCGCCGGCCCGCCGGGGCCGGGTCGCCAGCGAATGGCGCGATCGACTTCGCATCAAGATCCCCTCGCTCGATGCGCCGGTGAGCCAGCTGTCGGGCGGTAACGCGCAACGCGTCGTGCTCACCAAGTGGTTGGCGACCGAACCCAGGCTGCTGATCCTCGACTCGCCGACCGTCGGCGTGGACATCGGCAACAAGAAGGGCATCTACGACATCGTGCACGGCCTGGCCGAGCAAGGCCTGGCGGTGCTGATGATCTCGGACGAAGTGCGCGAGGTGTACTTCAACTGCGACCGGGTGCTCCACATGCGCGGCGGGGAACTCGTCGGCGAATTCGTTCCTGGCCGCGACAGCGAAGCGCATATCGAGGAATCGGTGTATGCGTGACGCCGGATTCATGGCGCTGCTGCAGGGCCCGAAAGGCTATCTGTCCATCGTGATCGTCGTCATGGCCGCGTTCTTCGGTGTGCTCGCACCGCAGTTCCTCAGCCTCGGCAACGTCGTCGATCTGGTCGAGGGTTCGTCGGTGACGGCGATCCTGGCGGTCGGCCTGTTCGTGGTGCTCGTGGCCGGTGGCATCGACATCTCGTTCGCGGCCACGGCGTCGGTGGCCCAGTACGTCGCGGCCTATTGCGCGACCCGGCTGCATCTGCCGATCCCGGTGATCATCGCGATCGACCTGGCCGTGGGCGCGCTGCTCGGTTGCCTGAACGCATTGCTGATCGACCGCCTTCGGGCGACGTCGATCATCATCACGATCTCGACGATGAGCGTGTTCTTCGCGCTGCTGATGTACTTCACCGGCGGCCGTTCGATCTACGACCTGCCCGCCTGGTGGAGCGACCCGCGCGTGCTGTTCGAGTTCGCCGGCAGCGGCGACGCCCCCGTGGCCATCAAGCTGCCGATCGCCGTCATGCTGGTGGTGGTGATCGCGACGGCGTTCATCATGAATCGCACCGCGCTCGGCCGGCAGACGTTCGCGATGGGCGGCAACGTCGAAGCCGCGCGCCGTGCCGGCATCAACCTGTCGACGACGCAGATCTTCGCGTACGGCTATCTCGGTCTGATGGCGGGCCTGGCCGGACTCGTCCAGGCGCATCGCGTCGGCGAAGCGGTGCCGAATGCCATGGTCGGCGGCGAATTGTTCGTGCTGGCCGCCGCGGTGCTGGGCGGTGCCAGCCTGACCGGCGGCACCGGCAGCGTGGGCGGCGTGATGCTCGGCATCCTGCTGCTCGCGATGTTGCGCAACGGCTTGAACCTCCTCGGCGTCTCGCCGTATTTCTTTCAGGTCCTGCTCGGCGTCGTCATCCTGGCCTCGGCCGCGATGACCGGGATCAAGGCCCGCCGCAGGCTGGCGGTTGCCTGAAGGCCGATGCCATGACTCAATCCCTCAGCGTCAAGGCCGAGCCGACCGCCATAAGCCCGCTGCGGCAAATGTTTCGCGGCCACGACAACGGCACGTTCGGCCTCCTGATCCTGCTGGCCGTGCTCTGCATCGGCTTCAGCGTGCTGCTCCCCGGGCGCTTCGCGACCCACGACACGCTGACATCGATCCTCTTCCAGTTGCCGGAGTTCGGCCTGCTGGCGCTGGCGATGCTGCTGCCCCTGCTCAGCGGCGGAATCAACCTCTCGATCATCGCCAGCACCAACATGGCGGCGCTGTCGATGGCGTGGATCCTGACGCACGGCATCGGCCAGCTCGGCGGCAGTCCGGTCCTGGTGATCGTCGTCGCGCTCGCGGCCGGCTTCGCCTTGAGCCTGCTGGTCGGTCTCATCACGGGCTGGCTGGTCGCGACGGTCAATGCCCATCCGATCCTGGTCACGCTCGGCGCCATGTCGGTCGTCAACGGCGCCTGCGTCTGGCTGACTCGCGGCAAACCGATCGCGGGCTTTCCGGAAGAGTTCCAGTGGCTCGGCTCGACGATCCTCCTCGGCATCCCGCTGCCGTTCTGGATTTTCATCGCGGCGACGGTGGCTGTCGGCCTGTATCTCTCCCGCACGCGGCACGGCGTGGCAGTCTACATGGTCGGGTCCAACCTCGAGGCGACGCGCTATTCCGGCGTCGACACACGCCGGGTCCTGATCGGCGTCTACACCATCTCGACGCTGCTGTGCTGGGTGGCCGGGATTCTGATGATGGCCCGGTTCAATTCGGCCAGCGCCGGCTATGCGCAGTCCTATCTGCTGGTCACGGTGCTGGCAGCGATCCTCGGCGGCATCGATCCGTTCGGCGGCTTCGGCAAGGTGTCCGGCCTGTTCATCGCGCTGTTGATTCTGCAGGTGATCTCGAGCGGCCTGAACCTGCTGGGCGTGAACCCGCAGCTCACGCAGGCGATGTGGGGCGCCACGATGATCCTGGTGATGGCTGCGCGCTTCGTGCTGACGCACCGGCGCAATCCGGCCAAGTAGCGCTTCGGCCCGCTTGAATCCGATCCATCCTCTTTTTTAATCCGATTCTTGAAAGGAATACGAACATGAATCCATTGGGTGTACATGCCCTGGTCTGGGCCGGCGATCTGAGCCCCGAATCGACCCGCACCGTCATCAGTCAAACCAAGAAGGCAGGCTACGACCTGCTCGAGCTGTCGTTGCATGGCCCGAAGGTCATGGACCTGGGCCTGACCCGAGACCTGTTGCAGGAGCACGAACTGCAACTCGGATGCTCGCGCGGCCTCACGTTCGAGGCCGATGTCTCGAGCGAAGACCCGGCCTGCGTCGCCCGCGGCATCGCGATGCTCGAGGAAGGCGTGACCATCACGGCAGAGCTCGGCGGCAAGTACTTCGGCGGCATCCTCTACGGCGCCATGGCGAAGTACCCGGGCCCGCTCAGCGCCAAGGGTCGCAGCAACGCCACCGAC
>CAZZWY010000252.1:600-6637 GCA_964657785.1 uncultured Acetobacteraceae bacterium | reverse complement strand
GGCACGAGAAGCACAAGGGACAATTGTTTTGCGACGGCCGCAGCGAGGAGATCGTCGAGATGCTGTTGCGCGAGGCGGCCGCGGGCGGGGTCGAGCACTGGCAGCCCTGCGCAGTAGGCTCGGTCCGCCAGACCGACGCGGGCTTCGAGCTCGACACCGACCGTGGCCAGGTGCGAGCGACGCGACTCGTCATCGCGACCGGCGGCCTGTCGATCCCGAAGATCGGCGCCACCGACTTCGGCCACCGCCTCGCCCGCCAGTTCGGCCACCGTCTCGAGCCGACGCGCCCGGCGCTGGTGCCGCTGACCTTCGACGCGACCGAGGCCTCGACGCTCGGGGCGTTGGCAGGCCTGTCGATCCCGGCGCGGGTCGCCACCGGGAGCGGTGCCACGCGGGCCGAGTTCAGCGAGGACCTGCTCTTCACCCATCGCGGCCTCAGCGGCCCGGCGGTGCTGCAGATTTCGACTTACTGGCGCCCCGGAACGCCGCTCCGGATCGATCTGCTGCCCGGCCGGGATGTGCAGGCAGAGTTGCTCGAAGCGAAGCGGTCGTCACGACGCAAGCTGGCGAACGAACTCGCGGAGCGGGTGCCGCGGCGTCTTGCCGAAGCCTGGCTCGCGAGTTCCCCGGGCATCGCCGAGCGAACGCTGCCGGACCAGCGCGACGACGACCTCGCACGCCTCGCCGAGCGGCTCCAACGCTGGGAGGTGCGACCGAACGGCACCGAGGGCTATCGAAAGGCCGAAGTGACCGCCGGCGGCGTCGACACGCGCGAGCTGAGCTCCCAGACGCTCGAAAGCCGGCGCGTGCCGGGACTGCATTTCATCGGCGAAGTGGTCGACGTGACCGGTTGGCTCGGCGGCTACAACTTCCAGTGGGCCTGGGCGAGCGCCGCAGCCTGCGCGGGCTCGCTGGCTCGCCCGTGACCGACTTGCGCCGCACGCACGTGCGAACTACAATCCGCGGCTGTGCTAATTTTTTTGGCAGCCCATATTCTCTTAGGAACCCGACTTTTACATGACTACGATTCGCGTCAAGGAAAACGAGCCGTTCGATGTGGCACTGCGCCGCTTCAAGCGCACCATCGAAAAGCTGGGCCTCTTGACCGATCTGCGGGCGCGGGAGTTCTACGAGAAGCCGACGGCCGAGCGCAAGCGCAAGAAGGCAGCGGCCGTCAAGCGCCACTTCAAGCGTGTTCGCAGCATGCAGCTGCCGAAGAAGCTGTTCTGAGTTTTCGCTGACCTGATGTGCCCCGGGCCGCCGATCGACGGCGGACCGGCAAGCAGAATTCGTCGACGAAGCCCGCGCCTTGCGGGCTTCGTCGCTATCGACAGGGCTTTTGTCGAGCGGGCTCGCCACCCTCCGCGTTGCGCCAGCGCGTGCCCTCCTTCGACCCCGGAGTTGCGATGACCTTGAAAGACCGGATCACCGAGGACATGAAGGCCGCCATGCGGGCGAAAGACTCGGCGCGTCTTCTGACGATCCGCGGCGTGCTCGCCGCGTGCAAGCAGCGCGAAGTCGATGAGCGCATCGAACTCGACGACGCGTCGGTCACCGCCATCGTCGAGAAGCTCGTCAAGCAGCGCAAGGACTCGATCGCCCAGTTCGCCGCCGGCAACCGGCCCGACCTGGTGGCGAAGGAGACGGCCGAGCTCGCCGTGCTCGAAGCCTATCTGCCTGCGCGACTGAACGCCGACGAGGTCGCGGCCGAGGTCCGCGGGATCGTCGCCGAGCTCGGCGCCTCGGGCCCGGCCGACATGGGCAAGGTGATGGCGGCGGTCAAGGCGCGTCTGGCCGGCAAGGTCGACATGGGCGCGGTCTCGGCGGCGGTCAAGAAGGCGCTCGCGCCATGACCGCGCCGGCCGTGCAGCAACTCGCGCCGGGCTTGGCCGTGGCGCCGCAACTCGACGCCGCCGGCGTGGCCTGGGCGGCGCAGGCGGGGTTCCGCAGCATCGTCAACAACCGGCCGGATTTCGAAGGCGGCCCGGACCAGCCGACCAGCGCCGCGCTCGAAGCGGTCGCGCTCGCCGCCGGCTTGCGCTATGTGCATCTACCGGTCGCGCCAGCCATGCAGACGCCTGAGGAAATCGCCCGCTTCGCAGCCTTGCTGCAGGAGCTGCCGGAACCCGTCCTCGCGTTTTGCCGCACCGGCACGCGCTCGGGCAAGCTCTACCGCGCGGCGACCGGCGGCTGACCCGGCCGGGGCGCTCAGCTCCCGGCGATCTTCATCCGGTCGATCAGCAGCGAGCCGATCGACTTGCTGCCCATCGTGTAGGTATCGGCTCCCACGGCGACGATACCCTTGAGCATGTCGCGCAGGTTGCCCGCGATCGTGATCTCGTGCACCGGGTACTTGATTCGCCCGCCTTCGACCCAGAAGCCGGCGGCACCGCGCGAGTAGTCGCCGGTCACGTAGTTCACGCCCTGCCCCATCAGCTCGATCACGAAGAGGCCGCGGTCGAGCTTCTTCAGCATGGCGACGAGATCGTCGCCCGGCTGTGTCTCGCTGCTCGTCAAGGCAAGGTTCTGCGACCCCCCGGCGTGGCCGGTCGTGTGCATGCCGAGCTTGCGCGCCGAGTAGGTCGACAGGAAGTAACCCTGCACGACACCCCCGCTCACAACGTCGCGCGCCTTGGTCGTGACGCCTTCGTCGTCGAACGGGGCGCTGCCCTTGCCGCGCGGCACGTGCGGGTCTTCGGTGACGTGGACATGGTCCGGCAGCACCTGCTGGCCCAGGCTCTCCTGCAGGAAAGTCGACTTGCGATAGAGCGCCCCGCCGCTGGTCGCCTGCACGTAGGCGCCGAGCAGCCCGGCGGCGAGCGACGATTCGTACAGGACCGGCACTTCGCAGGTCTTGATCTTGCGCGACTTCAGCCGCGAGAGCGCACGCTCCGCCGCATAACGACCGACCGCTTCGGGCGCGGCGAGCTCGTCGGCCGACCGCATCGAGCTGTACCAGGCGTCGCGCTGCATGTCGTCGCCGCCGCGCCCCGGCAACGAAGCGATCGGCGCGACCGACAGCGAATGCCGCGAGCTGGCATAGCCGCCGCGAAACCCGCGGCTGTTGCCGGCGAAGAAATGCGACTGCTGCGCCGAGACGCTCGCCCCTTCGGAGTTGGTGATCCGCGGATCGACGGTCAGGGCGGCGTCCTCGCAACGCAGGGCGATCTCGGCAGCCCGAGCGGCGTCGATGTTCCAGGGGTGGAAGAGGTCGAGGTCGACGAGCGCCGCGTCGCCGAGGGCCATGTCGTCGGCGTCGGGCAGGCCGGCAGCAGGATCTTCGGCCGTGAAGCGCGCAATGTCGTGCGCCGCCCGAACGGTCTGCTCGAGTGCGGCACGCGAGAAGTCGGACGTGCTGGCGTTGCCGCGCCGCTGCCCGATGTAGACCGTGATGCCGAGCGACTTGTCTCGATTGCGCTCGACGTTCTCGATCTCGCCCTTGCGGACCGACACCGACAGCCCGACCCCCTCGGACACTTCAGCGGCGGCATCGCTGGCCCCGAGCGAGCGCGCGAAATCGAGCGCGTCGTCGACCTGCTGCCGGAACTGTTCGCGCGAAAAGGCAAAGCCGGAGGGTGGCAGCGAGCGATTGATCGGGGAAGCGGGCATGGGCGAGGCAGGCGGGCAGAGGGCAAGGGCGTCACGGGCATGACGCGGGAGGTAGCCGACTATGATAGCGACGCCCTCTTCCTCGAACTGTCCGAGATGCCCCCCCCGACCGCCCTGCCTCGCGCCGACGCTGCGCCGTCCGAGCATTCGCCGCTCGACGAACGCCCGAGCAAGACACGGCTGAAGCAGGCGTCGCACGACCTGCAGGCGCTCGGCGCCGCTGCGGTTGCGCTGCCGGAGGCTCGACTCGACGGCCTGGCTCTCTCCGAGCGCTTGCTCGATGCGATCCGGCAGTACAAGACCACCCGCACCCACGAAGGCCGGCGGCGCCAGATGCAGTACATCGGCAAGTTGATGCGCGGCACCGATGTCGAGCCGATTCGCCAGGCGGTGACCGACATGCAGCTCGGCCGGGCGAAGGATTCGCTCGCGCTGCACGAAGCCGAACGCTGGCGGGTCGAACTCATCGCCGACGACGAGGCACTCACCCGCTGGACCGCGAGCCATCCGACGACCGATGGGCAGCAGCTCCGGAGCCTCGTCCGCGCAGCGCGCAAGGACGCCTCGCTCGACTCCGAGAAGCGCAGCGGCCGGGCATTCCGCGACCTGTTCCAGTTCGTCAAGCAGGCGACGCTCGCACCCGGCGAAGAGGCGGGCGCAGTCGAGCCCGAGTCCGATGAGTGAGCTGCCATCGATCCGGATCGGCATCGTGTCGGTCAGCGACCGCGCCTCGGCCGGCGTCTATGCCGACCAGGGCATCCCGGCGCTGCAGGCGTGGCTGGGCGGGGCGCTGCGCAACCGGATCGAATGGGAAACCCGCCTGATCGCCGACGAGGCCGACGCGATCAGTGCCGCCTTGACCGAACTCGTCGACGCCCAGCGCTGCGACCTGGTGCTGACGACGGGCGGCACCGGCCCGGCGCCGCGCGACGTGACGCCCGACGCGACCCTCGCCATCGCGACGCGGGTGATGCCGGGCTTCGGCGAACAGATGCGCCAGATCGGCTTGCGGTTCGTCCCGACCGCGATCCTCTCGCGTCAGGTCGCGGTGATCCGCGGTCAGGCGCTGATCATCAACCTGCCGGGACAGCCCAAGTCGATCGCCGAGACGCTCGGCGGCCTGCCCGACGCGCAGCCGCCGGTCGCCGGCATCTTCGCCGCAGTGCCCTACTGCATCGACCTGATCGGCGGGCCCTACCTCGACACCGACCCGGCGATCTGCAAGGCGTTCCGGCCGAAATCGGCCGCCCGGCCGGTCACTTCACCATCCGGCTGAAGCGATCGGCGTCGAAGCGTTCGGTGGTCGCGGCATCGACCGGCACACAGTCGGACGACGGCAGTTCGCGCGACCGCGTCGCGAGCTTCTCGATCGCCTGCCAGAGGAGCGCGATCTGGTGTTCCTGGCCCGATGCGTTGTCGATCAACCCTTTCACGGCGTTCGCCATCGGGTCGTCGCCCTGGGTGATGCCGTAGGCCGAGAACCCCATCTTCGCGGCCGCGGCTTCGCGTTGCACCTCGACCTCGGCCTGCAGCACGCGGGCCGGGTTGCCCACCGCCGTCGCCCCGGGCGGCACCGCCTTAAAAACGACCGCGTTGGAGCCGACCCGCGCCCCATCGCCGACCACGAAGCCGCCCAGCACCTGCGAATTGGCGCCGACGATGACGTCGCGCCCCAGTGTCGGATGGCGCTTGGTGCCCCGCGCGAGCGAGGTGCCGCCGAGCGTGACACCCTGGTAGATGGTGCAACCGTCGCCGACCTCGGCGGTTTCGCCGATGACGACCCCCATGCCGTGGTCGATGAAGACCCGCCGGCCGATGCGGGCGCCCGGGTGAATCTCGATGCCGGTCAGGAAGCGCGCGACCTGCGAGACGAAACGCGCGAGCCAGTGCAAGCCGCGCTGGCGGCACCACTGCGCCCGACGATGCAGGATGAGCGCGTGCAAGCCCGGATAGCACGTCAGCACCTCGAAAGCGCCGCGCGCCGCCGGGTCGCGCTCGAGGATGCAGGCGATGTCGTCACGCAGTCGCTGGAACATGGCGTGGCCTCATGTCACGTGAGCACGGATTATCCGCCGGGCGTCCGAGCGGTCGCTTCGGGCGACTCGGCGCCGGCAGGCGGCTTCTTCAGCTGTTTGTCGATCGCCCGGGCGATGCCGCGCAGGATCTGGATCTCGTCGATCGTCGGCGCCGCGCGATTCAGCAGTCCCCGCAGGCGCGGCAGGAGCTTTCGCGGCACCGCGGGGTCGAGGAAGTCGACCGCGATCAGCGTCTCGCGCCAATGGTCGAGCGCGCCGTCGACCGCGGCCGCATCCGCGGGACGCGCCACCCGGGTTCGCGGCGCGACGGTGAAGCCGCCGAGCGCCTGGCGCCAGTCGTAGGCGAGCAGCTGCACCGCGCTGTCGAGCGCAAACCGGCCCTGCCCGCTCTT
>CAZZWY010000252.1:0-590 GCA_964657785.1 uncultured Acetobacteraceae bacterium | reverse complement strand
ATCGTCGGAATGCTGATGCAGGCGTGGCAACGGTAGACCTCGGCATTGCTCATCCCGAAACGCTCGGAGCCGAACACGAGGGCCACCCGATGCGGACCGGCCGCGAGCGTCTCGAAGAGCTCGCGCGGGGCATGCGTGGCCGGGCCGAAGTCACGCGGGGTCATCGCCGTGGCACAGGCGTAGGTGATGCCCTCGAGCGCGGCGCCGAGCGAGATCATCGGCCCGGCGGGAAGCGCCATGCAGATGTTGCCCCCGACGGTCGCCGCGTTCCAGATCTTGAACGAGGCCAGAAAGGCGTGACAGCACTGGCTGAAGAGCGGCCCCGCCCGCCATTCGCTCGGATGGGCGAAGGCCTCGAGGACCGCGACGGGGCACGTCGCCGCGACGAAAAGGCCGTCGTCGCTCGTTTCGATCGGCGGCCAATTCAGCGCGGACAGGTCGACGAGACGCTTCAGGCCCGGCTGCGGCTCGGAGAAGAGCCAAGTGCCGCCCGCAAGCCACGCGTCGCCTTGAGCAAACGTCGGGAGCGCATCGCGCGTCCTCGGCTGCTCGAAGGATTCGACGGTGTTGAGATCCATGGCCCGGCCCTC
>CAZZWY010000251.1:0-6639 GCA_964657785.1 uncultured Acetobacteraceae bacterium | reverse complement strand
AACCGTGTTCGGCGTCGAGCGGCCGTCAGGCCCCGCCGGCGTTCTTGACCGACAGACCGACGCGCTGGATCCCGTTGCGCTGCAGGGTGTCCATCACCTTGACGACGACCTCGTACTTCACCGAGCGGTCGGCCGAGATCACGACCGGCGTCTTGGCATCGCCTGCCTGCAGGTCGCGGACGCGCGCGGCGACCTGCCGCATGTCGACCGCCTCGCCTTCCTTGCCGTCGACGCGCAGCCGCACCTTCTGGTCGCTCGCGATCACGAGTTCAACGACATGTTCCGGCCGCTGGCTGCTCTTGCCCACGCTCGGCAGATCGACGACACCGGTCGTGATGAGCGGTGCCGTCACCATGAAGATGATGAGCAGCACCAGCATCACGTCGATGAACGGGACCATGTTGATCTCGTTGATGGTGCGGCGACGGCTGCCGCCGCGCTGGCCGACCGCGGGCATCAGTGGGCCGCCGGCGCGATGCCGGCGTTGCGCTGGAGGATGTTGGAGAACTCCTCGATGAAGGTCTCGAGCTGGATCGCGATCCGGTCGATGTCGCGCGCGAAGCGGTTGTACGCGATCACCGCGGGGATCGCCGCGAAGAGGCCGATGGCGGTCGCGACCAGCGCTTCGGCGATGCCCGGGGCGACCGTCTGCAGGGTCACCTGGGTCATGTTCGAGAGCCCGATGAAGGCGTGCATGATCCCCCAGACCGTGCCGAAGAGGCCGACGTACGGCGACACCGAACCGACCGAGGCGAGGAACGACAGGTTCGATTCGATCGTGTCGAGTTCGCGCTGGAAGCTCGCCCGCATCGCGCGGCGGGCGCCGTCGAGCAGCGCGCCGGCATCGGCGACGCGGCGCTCGCGCAGCTTCAGGAATTCGCGCATGCCGGAGGCGAAGATGCGCTGCATCGGCGAGCCGTCCTGGCGCTGCAGCGCGTCGTGGTAGAGGTCGTTGATGTTCTTGCCGGCCCAGAACTCGCGCTCGAAGCCTTCGTTGGCGCTTCGCGTGCGGCGCAGGCCGAAGAGCTTGCCGAAGATCACCGTCCAGCTGGCGAGCGAGGCGATCAGCAGGCCCGCCATCACGAGTTGAACGACGAAGCTCGCATGGGTGACGAGGCTGAAGATCGAGAAGTCCTGGTTCATCCGGGGGCGCCGCGCGGCGTCTGGTCAGTAAGCGTTGGGTTGAAGCTGGCGACGACCGCGCTCGGAATGCGCTGCGGCCTGAAAGTTCCGGCGTCGACACAGCCGATCCGGATCGTGCCCTCTGCCAGCAGTTCGGTTGGCGCCGCCGGGTCCGTGAGGCGCTTGCGGGCTTCTTGCGCGATCGTCATCTGTGCGCGGCCGGCATGGGCCAGCCGCACGGTCACGTCGAGCAGGTCGTCGAGCCGCGCCGGGCGCAGATAGCGCACGCTGGTGTCGGTGACGACGAACATCGTGCCGGTCTCCTGGCGCAGGCGTTCCTGACCGAAGCCGAGCGAGCGCAGCCACTCGGTGCGGGCGCGCTCGAAGAACTTCAGGTAGTTGGCGTAGAAGACGACGCCGCCCGCGTCGGTGTCCTCCCAGTAGACGCGCACCGGGAAGCTGAAGTCGGCCGGCGCCGGCAGCTCACGCATCGACGCTGCGGCGGCCACGGTCGCTGGCCGCCAGTTCGCGTCGAAGGCGGTCGATCGCCTCCAGGAGGTGCGGCATCGAGCTGGCGTAGGAGAGGCGGACGAATCGCTCGGCGGTCGCCCGGCCGAAGTCACGCCCGGGCGGGACGGCCACGTGCGCGCGGCGCATCATCTCGAAGGCGAAGTCCCAGCTGCTGGTCGCGTGCGCCGAGCAGTCGCCCCAGGCGTAGAAGGCGCCGTCCGGCGTCACCGGCACCGTCAGGCCGAGCGCGTTCAAGGCCGGGACGAGCACATCCCGACGCTTTCGGAATTCACCCCGGCGCCGCTCGTATTCGGCGATCGAGTCGGGTTCGAAGCAGGCGAGGGCCGCGTGCTGGGCGATCGTCGACGGACAGATGTAGAGGTTCTGCGCGAGCTTCTCGACCGCGGGCACGAGTTCGTCCGGCACGACCAGCCAGCCCAGGCGCCAGCCGGTCATCGAGAAGTATTTCGAGAAGCTGTTGATCGAGACGATGTCATCGCCGTGCGCCAGCGCGCTGTGGCTGAAACGCTCGTCGAAGCTCAGGCCGAGATAGATTTCGTCGACCAGCGTGAAGCCGCCGCGGGCGCGCACCGCCGCGGCGATGCGGCCCATCTCGACCGGATCGATCGAGGTGCCGGTCGGGTTCGACGGCGACGCGAGCAGCACGCCGCGGGTTCGCTCGGTCCAGGCGGCGACGACCGCCTCGGCGGTGAGCTGGTAGCGCTGCGCGGGCGACGCCGGGAGCAGCACCGCGCGGCCCTCGGCGGCAGCAACGAAATGGCGGTTGCACGGGTAGCTCGGGTCGGGCAGCAGCACTTCGTCGTCGCGATCCACGAGCGCCAGGCAGGCGAGTTGCAACGCCGCCGATGCGCCGGCGGTGACGACGATGCGGCGTGGCGCGATCGAGAGGCCGAAGCGCGTTGCGTACCACTCGCTGATGCGTTCGCGCAGCGCGGGCAGGCCGGTCGCGTCGGTGTACTGCGTGCGGCCTTCGCGCATCGCCCGGTCGGCCGCGGCCTGCACCTGCGGCGGGGCGGTGAAGTCGGGCTCGCCGATGTTGAGGAAGATCATCGGCTCGCCGCCTCGCGCCGGATCGCAGGCGGGGCTGCGCGCAATTCTGACCGCCGCCTTGGCGCACTCCATCACGTAGAACGGCTCGATGTGCCCCAGGCGGCCGGCCAGCTTCATGGGTCGTCGACCCCTCAGCGCCGCGCCGAGCGCGTGGCCTGGACCTCGGCCGCACGCAGGTCCGCGGCGCACTTGTCGAGCACGCCGTTGACGTACTTGTGCCCGTCGGTGCCGCCGAAGCTCTTGGCGATTTCGACGGCCTCGTTGATCGCGACCTTGTAGGGGATCGCGAGGCAATGCATCAGCTCATGGACACCGATCATCAGCACGCCGTGCTCGATCGGCGAGAGCTGCGTCGTCTTGCGGTCGACGTGCTTCGCGAGCACCTCGTCGATCATCGACGCCTCGGCGATGCAGCCGTGCAGCAGCGCGTGGAAGTGCTCCGCGTCGCACTGCCCGAAGCCTTCCTGTTCGTGCATGTGGGCGTCGATGACGGCCGCCTCGGTGCCCGAGATCAGCCATTCGTAGAGGCCTTGCAGTGCGAGCTCGCGCGACCTTCGGCGCGCCGACTTCGGCTTGACGCGCGGCGCCGCCCGAACCGCGTCAGGAGGCGCGGCCGGCAGCTTCGGCTCCCGGGGATCGCTCACGAAAGGTCTTCCAGCAGGTTCGCCATCTCGACCGCGACCCGCGCGGCATCGCGTCCCTTTTCCTCGGCCCGCGCATCGGCCTGCGCCTCGTTCTCGACCGTGAGGATGGCGTTGGCGATCGGCAGACCGTGGTCCAGCGACACACGCGTCACGCCCGCGCCGCTTTCATTGGCGACGAGCTCGAAATGGTAGGTCTCGCCGCGCACGATGCAGCCGAGCGCGACCAGCGCGTCGAAGTCCTCGGTCTCGGCAAGCGCGTGCAGGGCGAGCGGGATCTCGAGTGCGCCGGGGACGCGGACGTGCCGGATGTCGTCAACGGCTACGCCGAGCGCCGCAAGCTCGGCGATGCAGGCGGCGGCGAGCCGGTCGGTGAGGGCGGCATTGAACCGCGCCTGGACGATGCCGATGCGCAGGTCGCGGCCGTCGATCCGGGCGGGTTCGCCCTGGGCAGCGTGTTGCATGAAGCGTGCTCTCGGTGGCTCGGACTATTCTTCGGCGGCGACAAAGCCGGTGACTTCGAGGCCGTAGCCGGCCATGCTCGGCATGCGGCGGGGGCTGCCGAGGAGCCGCATCCGCGATATGCCGAGTTCGCGCAGGATCTGCGAGCCGATGCCGTAGCTGCGCAGATCCATCTGGGCGCTGCGACGCAGTTCCGGCTGCGCCGAGTCGAGTGCCCTCCCCAGGAACGAGGCTGCGTCGCCGCCGCAATTGAGCAGCACGGCGGCACTGCGAGGTGCGGCATGGAGCCGCTCGAGCGCCTTCGGCAACGGCCAGGAGTGCTGCCCCGTGCCGACTTCGAGCAGGTCCATCGCCGAGAGCGGCTCGTGGACGCGCACCAGCACCTCGTCGGCAGCGCTCCAGCGCCCGCGCGTGAGGGCGAGGTGGACATTGCCGGTGCGGTCACGGAACACGCTGCAGTCGAACTCGCCGTGTGCCGTCACGAGCGGGCGCTGCCCGAGCTTCTCGATCAGCGTCTCGTTGCGGCTGCGGTATTCGATCAGGTCGGCGATGGTGCCGATCTTCAGCGAGTGCGTCCGGCCGAACTCGATCAGGTCGGGCAGGCGCGCCATCGTGCCGTCGTCCTTCATGACCTCGCAGATCACTGCCGCGGGCACGAGCCCGGCCATGCCGGCGAGGTCACAGCCCGCTTCGGTGTGGCCGGCGCGCATTAGGACGCCGCCTTCCTGGGCGCGCAGCGGAAAAACATGGCCGGGCTGCACCAGGTCGCTCGGTTTGGCGTCGCGCGCGACCGCTGCCTGCACGGTGCGGGCGCGGTCCGCGGCGGAGATGCCGGTCTCGACCCCGGTCGCCGCCTCGATCGAGACCGTGAACGCGGTGCCGTGGCGAGTACCGTTGCGCGCTGCCATCGCCGGGAGCTGCAGGCGGTCGCAGCGGTCGGGTGTCATGGTGAGGCAGATCAGGCCTCGCCCGAAGCGGGCCATGAAGTTGATCGCCTCCGGCGTGATCAGCTCGGCGCCGATCAGCAGGTCACCTTCGTTTTCGCGATCTTCCTCATCGACGAGGATGACCATGCGGCCCGCGGCCATCTCGGCAACGAGCTCGGGAACGGGGGAAATTGCCATGCGTGATTGTAAGTTGCGGCACGGCCCTGCCCGGGCGGCGCGCGTCTGCCGAACCGGTCGGCGCGGCGTCGGGCGTGCCGGGTGTCGGGCGGCGCCGCGCCGATCGAGCGCATGCGCTCGACAGAGCGCGCGATCAGGTCGATCTCGAGATTGAGGCCATGACCGGCCGCGAGCGTGGCGAGCGTGGTGTGCGCCACCGTGTGCGGGATGAGGTCGATGCCGAGCTCGCGGCCTCGTCGCCGAGCGGAGCGATACGGTCGATGCGGTGAGGCCGGTGATGAGGCCGGTGACCGTGCGCTCGAATGTCGCAGAGGCTCCTACCAGGTCGCCGTGCCCTCCGGGCGCGCGATGAGGCGCAGATCGCCCTCGATCGACGTGATGTCGACGAAGCGCAGGCGGAGGGTGTCGTCCATCGATTCGAGCGGCCCGAACGCTGCCAGATCGCGGCCGATGCCGAGCAGCTTAGGCGCCAGGTAGACCAGGAATTCGTCGACCAGCCCTTCGCGAACGAACGAACCGTTGAGCTTGTGCCCGGCCTCGACATGCAGTTCGTTGATGCCGCGCGACCCGAGGTCGGCAAGCACCGCGTGCAGATCGACCTTGCCGTTCGGGCCGGCCAGCACCGCCACCTCGGCGCCACCGGCGAAAAGGGGCGCGCTGCGCTCGGCGTCGGCGTGCGCCGCGTAGACGAGCACGCGGCCCGGGGGCTGCAGGATGCGGGCGGCGGGCGGCATCTCCAGGCGTGAATCGACGATGACGCGCCACGGCTGGAGGGCCGTCGGCACGAGCCGCACGTCGAGGCGCGGGTCGTCGTCGCGCACCGTGCCGATGCCCGTCAGCAGCGCGCCGGCGCGCTTGCGAAACGCATGACCGTCGGCACGCGCGGCCGCGCCGGTGATCCACTGGCTCGTGCCGTTGTCCAGCGCGGTCCGGCCGTCGAGCGAGACCGCCACCTTCAGCCGCACCCACGGGCGGCCCCGCTGCATCCGCGAGAAGAAGCCGATGTTGAGCGCGCGCGCTTCCGCCGCGAGCAGGCCGGTCGACACCGAGATGCCGGCGGCCCGCAGTCGCGCGGCGCCCTGCCCGGCGACGAGCGGGTTCGGATCTTCGACCGCGATGACGACCCGGCCGACGCCCGCAGCGATGAGTGCGTCGCAGCACGGCGGCGTGCGCCCGTGATGAGCGCACGGCTCGAGCGTCACGTGGACGGTGGCGCCGCGCACGTCTTCAGCATGCGCCTGGGCGTCGCGCAGCGCCATGATCTCGGCGTGCGCGCCGCCCGTCTGCTGGGTGTGCCCGCGGCCGATGACGCGCCCGTCCGGCGCGGTGATGATGCAGCCGACCCGCGGGTTGGGGTCGCTCAGGCCGATCGCCTCCCGGGCGAGGAGCAGGGCGTCGCGCAGGACGATCGCGTCGATGGAAGGATTCATGGCGGCGTCGGCGGAGCGGCGAGTGTCGCATCGCGGCAGCCGGCTTGGGCGGGGCCCGCGTCGCTCCGCGAGGGCGGCCGATGCCGCGCGCTCAAGGCCCCGCCGGCGCGGGGCCGGACGCGCCGGGCGCCGCACCGGTCGGCACGACGCCGAGCGCGCCGCCAAGCGCCGGGTCGCTGGCGGCGATCAGCGTGGCGAGCCTGACCTGCTGCAGCACGCTGGCGCGATCCTGCCAGCTCACCACGACCGAAACGTCGCGCGCCGATGCCGGTGCGGCGG
>CAZZWY010000250.1:1201-6688 GCA_964657785.1 uncultured Acetobacteraceae bacterium | reverse complement strand
GGGATTCTTCGCCGGTCTCGTCGCCCACGAGATCGGCGACAGCCAGCACATCAACCTCCTCGCGCCGCCGGTGTGGGGCGTCGTCGTGTGGAATCTGAGCGTCTACCTGCTGCTGATCGTGGCCGCGGCGCGCCAGGTGCTGTCCGCGCCGTCGCCGGGCCGGGGCCGGATCGTCCGCCTGACCGAACGACTCATGCGCCTCGCCCGCGGACGCCTGCCCGCCACTCCCGAAACCGGTCCGACCGCCGCCGCGCTGCGGACATTCAACGCGCGCTGGTGGACGGTCGGCGCGACGCTCTCGGCGCAGCGGGCGTCCACGCTGCTGCATCTCGCCGCGGCAACGCTCGGGCTCGGCCTGATCGCCGGCCTCTACCTCCGCGGCCTGGTGCTCGACTACCGCGTCGGCTGGGAGAGCACCTTCCTCTCCGCCGCCAGCGTGCACGCCGTGCTCGCGACCCTGTTCGCGCCGGCATCGCTGCTCTCGGGCATCGCGCTGCCGGGTGTCGCCGACGTCGCGGCGCTGCGCTCGGCCCACGGCGGCGCGGTGGGCGCCCCGGCCGCCGACTGGCTCCATCTGCTCGCCGGGACGGTGCTGATCGCCGTCGTGCTGCCCCGCGCGGCGCTGGCCGCGTTCTCTGCGGCACGGGCGAGGTGGTCCGCGTCGCACCTGCGTCTGCCGCTCGACGACGCCTACTTCCGGCGCCTGCTCCGCCAGGCGCACGGGGGCCCGACCCGCGTGCACCTCGTCCCCTACGCCCAGACGCCGTCGCCGCAGACGATTGCCGCCCTGCGCGCGCTGCTCGTCGACACCTTCGGCGACGGGTCGACATTCGAGGTCGCCCCGACGACCCGCTTCGGCGATGACGACGACGGCGCTCGCCTTCCCGCGCCCCCGGCCGGCACGACGCTCGTCGCCGCCCTCTTCGACCTGGGCGCGACGCCCGAACCGGAGCACCAGGGCCGTTTCGCCACGGCCCTCGCAGCCGCCGCGGCGCCCGGTACCCCGACGATCGTCGTCGTCGACGCGACCGCCTTCGCGCAACGTTTCGGTCGCGACCACGTCCGCCTCGCCGAGCGCCGCGCGGCCTGGTCGACATTGGTCGAGGCGCTCGGCGGCACGGCGGTGTTCATCGATGCCGGTGCCGACCCGGTGACGGATATCGAGCGTCTGCAGGCAGCGCTCGGGCAGCCGCTGGCGGCGCAGCTCCCTCCGTAGCGTCCGTCGCGTCGCCCCGACCCCTCACTTCCCCAGCGCCCGATCAATGCTCGCCAGATCGTCCCCGCTCACCCGCCCTGCCGCCTGGCGCAGCCGCAGGCGCATATCGCTGCGCTTTGCGCCTCGCACTGCATCCCGGCTCGCATGCCCCTCACCACCCCTTTCAATGATTCAGTGGACTAGGTACTTCCCCGGCTCGAAGAGATCGGCGAGAAGCCTTTCAATCGGTTCAAGCCGTCACGCGAGGCGTGTCTTCACGGCCTGGGCAGTCGATGCCCGGAAGGCGACTCGCTGGCGACCCGGCTCGCCCTTTACCGAAACGATGCGGAACTGAAGCGCCCCCGGGCAGCGGCAGCGACCCACCACCAGGAGACAGAATGAAGCACCCCAAGGGCTATCGAGCCGGCATCGCCATCGCCACGGCGACGGCGATCCTCACCTCTGTCCTGACCGCGTGCGGCGGTGACGACGACGCCGGTCCTGCGCCTACGGCATCGGCCGCCCCGATCGGTTGCACGCAACTTGCCGGCATGGCGATCCCTGCGGCGTCGATCGCCTTGCCGACCACCGGTGGCACGGTGACGACGGCGGCGGTCGTCGCCGCCAGCGGAACCGGCGCGACCGCCATCCCCGAGTACTGCCTCGTCAACGGCAGCATCTCGCCGGTCGACGGCAACGCGCCGAAGATCCTCTTCAACGTGGCGCTGCCCACGGTCTGGAACTCGAAGGTCGTGATGTTCGGCGGCGGCGGCTTCGACGGCACGATCCCGGCCGTGGCGGGCAACGTGCCGCAAGGCGCAGCGGATCAGCCGAGCCCGCTCGGCCGAGGGTATGCGACCTTCGCCAGCGACTCCGGACACCAGGCCAACGCATTGGGCTCGCAAGACGGCTCGTCGTTCGCGAATGACGAGGCCGCGCGCAACTTCGGCGGCGTTGCGCTGAAGAAGACGCGGGACGCGGCGATCTTCCTGATCAACGCGCGCTACGCCGCGGGCAATCCGAAGTTCGCCTACTTCGCCGGCGGTTCGACCGGCGGCCGCGAGGCCCTCGCGTCGATCCAACGCTGGCCGGCGGACTGGAACGGCGCTATCGCCTGGTACCCGGCCTGGAACGATGCCTCCGCGCTGCTCTTCGGCCAGAAAATCAACCGCACGCTGGCGCAGGCCGGTGCGTATCCGAACACGGCCAAGCGGACTGTCGTGTTCCAGGCGGCCATGGAAGCTTGCGATGGCCTGGACGGTGTCGTGGATGGTCTCATCAGCAATCAAACCCAGTGCAATGCCGTCTTCGATCCGTCTACCGCCACACTGGCCGGCGTGCCCGTTCGTTGCCCCGGTGGTGCGGACACGGGCGACGCCTGCCTGTCCGACACCCAGATCGCCGCGCTGAAAACACTCACCGGCGGCGCCAGATTCGATTTCCAGCTGGCCAGCGGCGAAACGGGGTATCCGGGCTACAACGTCTGGGGCAGTGATTTCGGCCGAACCAGCGCGTCGCCGCTCGAGCCGATCGTCTCCTTCCTCGGCTTTGGAACCATCCCCCCGGCAGACCCGATGCCCGCTACCGGCGCGCCCTACGTAGGCCCGCTGGTGGACCAGTGGATCAAGTACGCGGTGACGCGCGATCCGACCTTCCATTCGCTCACGCTCGACCCTGAAAATCCGGGGCCCTGGGCCGGTCGCATCAGCGAACTCAGCGCCCAGCTCGACACCAGCACCGACATTTCGGCGTTCGTGACGCACGGCGGCAAGCTGCTGCTCGCGCACGGGCTGTCCGACGTGCTGGTGTCGACCCAGGCGACCGAGCAGTACTACCAGCGGCTGCAGGCGCAGTTCGGGCCGGCCGACGTCGACACCTTCGCCAGGTTCTACGAAGTCGCCGGCTTCGGGCACGCCGTGAGCAGCGTGTTCAACGCGACCTGGGACTCGCTGACGGCGCTGGAGCAATGGGTCGAGAACGGCACGGCCCCGAGCCATCAGGTGACGACCGATACCGCGGGCGTACCGGGCCGCACCCGGCCGCTGTGCGACTACCCGAAATGGGTGAAGTACAGCGGGACGGGCGATGCGAACCTGGCCGCGTCGTTTACCTGCGTCGATTGAACGGGCAGTCGTTCATGGCCATGCCGGGGTCGCCCTCTCGTGCATCCGTCGTACGCAGTGCTGTGTCCGGCGACGTCTTCCTCAGCCGGTCCGCCCGTCAATCTCTGCCTGCTCCTCCATCCGAAGCATGACCTGCTGGGCGAGGAACTGAAGGAGTTCGAGTTGCCCGCGGTCCGCGATCCGCGGCTTGGTGTCGATGATGCAGACGGTGCCGAGCGCGGCGCCGGATCGGGTCACGAGCGGCGCGCCGGCGTAGAACCGGATGTTCGGATCGCCGGTCACCAGGGGATTCGACGCGAAACGCGGGTCCGTGATGGCGTCTTCGATCACGAAGACGCTGCCCGGGTCTTCGATGGCGTGGGCGCAGAAGGCATGCTCGCGCGGGGTCTCGCTCGCCTGCAATCCGGTGCGGGCCTTGAACCACTGCCGCTCACCATCGACCAGGGAGATGAGCGCGATCGGCACGTCGAAGGTCTCGGCGGCCAGGCGAACGATGTCGTTGTACGCCGTGTCTGGTGAGGAATCGATCCGCAGGCTGTCCAACGCGGCCTGGCGAACGGCTTCGCGGCGCGATGCGGCGGCGGCAAGGTCGAGGTCCGGCGGCTCCGCCGGAACGGCCGTCGCCTCGGCGCGCGGAAACGTCGCCGTGAACGTCGTGCCGCGCTCTGCCGAAGACGTCACATCGATCTCGCCGCCGTGCGCCTGGGCGATCTGGCGCACGATGTAGAGGCCGAGACCCACGTTCCTCAGGTTGTCGGTCGAGACATTGCCACGCGTCATCGGATCGAACAGATTGGGCAGAAGCTCCTCGGCGATGGGCGGCCCGTCGTTGTGGACCGCGATCGAGAATTCGCCCTCCTCGATCGTCGAGGTGACGAGCACCGGCCGGTCCGGCGCGCCGTAGGTCAGCGCATTCGACGCGAGGTTGACGATCAACTGCGTGATCCGGTCGGCGCTGCCGTGGCACGGCCCGGCACCTGTCGCGTGATGCACCAGCGCTCGGCCGGGAAACGCCAGGCGCAGGTCTTCCACGCTGTCGTCGACCAAGGTGTGCAGATCGATCGGCTTGCGCTCGAAGCGCAGCCCCTTGCCCAGCCGGCCGCTGCTGAAGTCGAGCAGGTCCGAGATGAGGCGAAGGGCGCGGTCGGTGGACTTGTTCAACCGCAGAAGCGTCGCCTTCTGCTTGTCCGAGAGTTCCCCGCGAGCCAGCAGGTGGGTGCTCATCCGGACGACCGTCAGCGGGTTGCGCAGATCGTGGCTGACGATCGCGACCATCTGCTCCGCGAAGAGCGCGCGGTCCTGCGCCAGGGCTTGTTGACGGTCGCGCTCGGCTTGAGCCGCGCGAAGCGAACCCTGCGTCTCCTGCTCCTTCTGCAGCAGGTCTTCGGCGCGTCGCCTGGCGATCAGCAGTTCCTGCTCGTACTTGTGGCGGTCCTCGGCGACGAACATCGCCAGCTCGTGCCAAGCGCGTCCGTCGCGCTCGCGGCGCACCGCATTCCAGACGACCGGCATCTTCGAGCCGTTCGCGTGAACGAGCTCCAGCTTCACTTCGGACACCGACCCCTGAATCTGGATGAGGGGCGCCCAGTGGGTCTGATAGAAGATCCGCCCGCCCATCGTCAGGAGGTCCTGCACCTTCCTCTTACCCACCAGGTCGTTCGCCGCCCGGCCGATCCAGGTGCAGACGGTCTGGTTGACCCGCTCGATCAGGCCATCGGTCGCCGTGACGAGCAGCCCGCACGGCGCGTGCTCGTAGAGTTCGTCCACGTCAGTGCCGCAACCCGCTCAGGAACTCTTCGACCGCGCCGGTGCAGGCACTCGGCGCGCTGAGGTGAGGGCAGTGCCCGGTGTTTTCGATGAGCTTCAGGGTGGCGCGCGGCATCGTGCGGTGCATGTACTCGCCGACGGCCTGCGGCGCGATGATGTCGTCCGTGCACTGCAGGATGAGCGTCGGGGTCTGGAGTCGGGCGATGTCCGCACGGTTGTCGGAAAGGAACGTGACCCTCGCGAAGTGCTTGGCGATCTCCGGGTCGGTCCGGCAGAAGCTGTTGGTGAGTTCGACGCCGAGTTCCGGTTGACCCGGTGATCCCATGATCGCCGGCGCCATGCTGCTGGACCAGCCCAGGTAGTTGCTCTCCAGCGTCTCGAGCAGCGAGTCGATGTCGGCCT
>CAZZWY010000250.1:0-1191 GCA_964657785.1 uncultured Acetobacteraceae bacterium | reverse complement strand
GGTGCAGAAGCTGGTCGCCAACTCCTCGCCGAGTTCGGGGCGATCGGTGTTGCCCATCATGACGGGCGCGATGGACGAGGACCAGCCGAAATAGTTGGAGTCGAGCGAGTCGAGCAGCACGTCGATGTCGGCCTGCTCGAATCCGCCGACATAGCCGCCTCGGTTGATGTAGCACGGCGACGGGCCGATCATGACGTGCGCCGCGAACCTGCCGGGCGCCTTCAGGTCGGCCAGCATGCCGATCATGGCGCTGACCGAATGCCCGACGTAGACGATCGGCCCCGGTTCCAACTGGTCGATGATCTGCAGCACGTCGTCCGCGTACCCTTGCAGGCTCTGGTACTTGTGTTTGTCGTACGCACCCAGGTCCGACAGACCGCTGCCGACGAGATCGAAGGTGATGACGCGAAAGCGATCCTCGAAGCCGGGGGCCATCAGGCGCCACATGTTCTGATCGCAACCGAATCCGTGGGCAAAGACCATGGTGGCCGACCCGTGTCCGCTGACATGGACGTTGTTGCGCGTCAATACGTCCATGATGGTCCCCGATCCGTTCCGTGCGCCGAATGGCTCGATGGCACCGGATTCTAACGGGCGGGTCCGTCGGGTCGGCCGCTCGGCGGTGTTCGAAGGAGCGCCCGCGGGGCGACGACGCAAGGCGTTCGCCTCCCGGGGGGACGAGCAGCGTCGCAGCGCTGCATCTGCTCGAAAATCCGATTCGCGACATGGCCACCATCAGCATCAGCCTCGTCTCCCACACCAACGCCGGCAAGACCACCCTCGCGCGCAGCCTGCTCGGTCGCGACGTCGGCGAGGTTCGCGACGCGCCGCACGTCACCGAATTCGCGGATGTCTTCACGCTGGTCGACGCGCCCGGCGCGGTGGCCGGCGAGACCGACTCGCTGCGGCTCTGGGACACGCCCGGCTTCGGCGACAGCGTTCGCCTCGCCCGGCGCCTGCGGCGGCTCGACCAGCCGCTCGGCTGGTTCCTGAGCCAGCTCTGGGATCGCTGGCGCGACCGGCCCTTCTGGGCGACGCAGCAGGCGATCCGCAATGTGCGCGACGAAGCCGACGTGATGCTCTACCTCGTCAACGCCGCCGAGTCGCCCGAGGCGGCGGCCTACGTCGCGCCGGAGATGGAGATCCTCGCCTGGGTCGACAAGCCGGTCGTCGTGCTGCTCAACCAGCTCG
>CAZZWY010000249.1:0-6688 GCA_964657785.1 uncultured Acetobacteraceae bacterium | reverse complement strand
AGGGGCGGCCGCAACGTCCGCTTTCGACGAGAGCAGTCACCTGACGCATTCACAGCGAACTGCCGCTATCAGTCTGAAAGTTCCCCTCAAACCCGCCGACGTTGTCTCGGACTTTAATGCGCCGTCTCAGACATTAATGGCAAAGAACAGCAGTCAACTCAACATTGACAGCCCTCACTCCACCGTCACACTCTTCGCCAGATTCCTCGGCTTGTCCACGTCCGTCCCCCGCGCACAGGCCGTGTGATAGGCCAGCAGCTGCAGCGGCACGACGTGCAGGATCGGTGACAGCGCCCCGTAGTGCTCCGGCATGCGGATCACGTGCAGGCCGGTGCCGGGTTCGATGCGCGTGTCGGCGTCGGTGAAGACGAAGAGTTCGCCGCCGCGGGCGCGCACTTCCTGCAGGTTGCTCTTCAGTTTTTCGAGCAACGCGTCGTTCGGGGCGACGGTCACGACCGGCATCTCCGCGGTGACGAGCGCGAGCGGACCGTGCTTCAACTCGCCCGCGGGGTAGGCCTCGGCGTGGATGTAGCTGATTTCCTTGAGCTTCAGCGCGCCCTCGAGCGCGATCGGGTAGTGCGGGCCGCGGCCGAGGAAGAGGGCGTTTTCCTTGCGGGCGAAGGTCTCCGCCCAGGCGATCACCTGCGGCTCGAGCGCGAGCACCGCCGCGACGGCGACCGGCAGGTGGCGCAGCGCCTTGAGGTGAGCGGCTTCGTCTGCTTCCCGAAGCACGCCGCGCCCTTGCGCAAGGGCGAGCGTCAGCAGGAAGAGGCCGACGAGCTGGGTGCTGAACGCCTTGGTCGAGGCGACGCCGATCTCGACACCCGCCCGCGTGATGAACGCCATCTCGCACTCGCGCACCATCGCGCTCGTCGCGACGTTGCACACCGTGAGCGTGTGCCGCATGCCGAGCCCGCGGGCGTGCTTGAGCGCGGCGAGCGTGTCGGCCGTCTCGCCGCTCTGCGTGATCGTGACGACGAGGGTGCGCGGGTTCGGGACGCTGTCGCGGTAACGGTATTCGCTCGCGACTTCGACGCTGGTCGGGATCCTGGCGATGCTCTCGAGCCAGTATTTCGCCACCGACCCGGCGTAGTAGCTCGTGCCGCAGGCGAGGATCAGCACCGAGTCGATCTCTTCGAAGACCGCCCGCGCGGATTCGCCGAAGAGCTCCGGCGCGATGCCTTCCACCGCGTCGAGCGTGTCGGCGATCGCCTTCGGCTGCTCGAAGATCTCCTTCTGCATGTAGTGGCGGTAGGGCCCGAGCTCGGCCGCGCCGCTGTGGGCGACGACGGTGCGGACGATGCGGTCCACCGGCCGGTAGTCGCCTTGCGCGCTGCGGTGCGTGATCCAGTGCTTGCCGAGCTGCAGGTCGACGACGTCGCCTTCCTCGAGGTAGACGATCTGGTCGGTCACGCCGGCGAGCGCCATCGCGTCGGAGGCGAGGAAGTTCTCGCCCTTGCCGACGCCCAGCACCAGCGGCGACCCTTCGCGGGCGCCGATGACGCGCTGCGGCTCGTCGCGGCAGAACACCGCGATCGCGTAGGCGCCGCGCAGGCGCGTCGTGGCGCGTTGCACCGCATCGAAGAGGTCGCCGTCGTAGAGGTGGTCGACGAGGTGGGCGATGACTTCGGTGTCGGTCTGGCTGCTGAAGAGATAGCCCTTGGCGACGAGTTCGGCGCGCAGCTCGTCGTGGTTCTCGATGATGCCGTTGTGGACGAGGGCGATCCGGCCGCCGGGCGTCGGCTCGTCGAGCCCGGGGCTGATCGCGAGCTGCGAGTCGACGAAGCCGGGGCCGCGGCTGAAGTGCGGATGGGCATTGCGCACCACCGGCGCGCCGTGCGTCGCCCAGCGGGTGTGGGCGATTCCGGTGCCGCTCGCGATGCCGTCTTCCGCCACCTCGGCCTGCAGTTCGGCCACACGCGCGGTGCTGCGCGCGCGCACGAGCCTGCCGCTCTGGTGCACCGCGACGCCGCAGGAGTCATAGCCGCGGTATTCGAGGCGCTTCAGGCCTTCGATGAGGATCGGGACGATATCCCGGGCGCTGACGGCGGCGACGATTCCACACATGGCACGGCTTTCGGTCGATGAATGTCTGCCATTGTGAAAAGGAGCGGAAGAAAGAAGGTTGCAAATCGAAGCGAAGTTCGAAGGATCGAGTCACACTATGGAAGCGGTGATCACGGATTGCCCTCCTAACGATCAAACGATGGAAAATTTCGCACTCGACGCCACCGACTTGCGCATCCTCGAGCGATTGCAGGCCGATGCGTCCGAGTCGAACCAGGATCTCGCCAGCCGCGTGCACGTGTCCCCGGCCACTTGCCTGCGCCGCGTCAAGCGCCTGACCGACACGGGCGTGATCGAGCGCCGCATCGCGCTGCTGTCGACGGCGAAGCTTGGTGCCGGGCTCAGCGCCTTTGCCGAGGTCACGCTCGATCGGCAGGGCGCCGAGCACCTGGCCGACTTCGAACGCCGTGCCGTCGCCGAACCGGCGGTGCAGCAGTGCCATCGCGTCTCGCCGGGGCCGGACCTGATCCTCGTCCTGGCGCTGGCCGACATGCCGGCCTATCACGCGCTGGTGCAGCGCCTCTTCACGCAGGATGCGAACGTCCGCAACGTGAAGACCTTCTTCAGCGTCCACCGGGCGAAGTTCGAGACGCGGGTGCCGTTGCCGGTGGCCATACGGTCGCCCTGAAAAGGGCTCGCCGGCTCAGAAGGTGTGAATGGATCCGGCGTGGCCGAGCAGACCGTCCAAAAGGGTCCAATCAAGGCGAAAAGCGCAGCCGTGCCCCCAGGCACGGCGAGCATTTTCAACGCCGAGTGGGCCTTTTTGGGCGGGATGAGCGGGCATGTCGGGTTCGTTCACACCTTCTCAGGGCGACTGGTGCAACACCAACGGCAGCACCGCACTCGCACCGGCCTCGCGCAGCAGCGCGGCGGCGACCGTCATCGTCCAGCCGCTGCGCAAGCGGGCGTCGACGAGCAGCACGGGCCCCGTCGGCACCGACACCTCCGGCCGCAGCATCAGCGCGTCGACGAGCGCCGCGACCTTCGCGCCTGACGCCAAGTCCGCCTCCGGCACCGCGCGCGCCAACGCAAGAACGTCGACGAGCGGCAGCCGGGCGACCGCGGCGACGTGCGCCACGATCGAGCCCACGAGCCGCGGATGCAGCGTCGACGGCATCGGCACGACGGCGACCGGCCGCTCGCCCCAGCTGCGCCGCCAGCGGCCGAGCACCGCGACGACGCCGTCGAGCACTTGCGGCGGGGCCGGCCCGTCGGCTCCGGCAAAGAGCGGCGAGAGCGCCTCGGCCCAGCCGGGATCGTCGGCAAAGGCGAGCGCGCGCCCTTCGCTGCAACCGACGATGCGGCCCTTCCTCGCGCCCTTGGCCGGCCAGAGCTTGCGGGGCTCGATGATGACGTCCTGCCCCCGAGCGAACACGCCCGCCGCCTCGATGCGGTCGGCGCCAGGCCGCGCGCCCGGGCCCGGCAGCCGGCCGGTGCAGACGCTGCAGCGCCCGCAATCGCCGGGCTCGGGGTCGTCGAGCGCCTCCTGCAGGAAGCGCATGAGGCAGCCGCGGCCCGCGGCGAACGCCCGCATCAGATCGGCCTCGCGCTCGCGCACCCGGGCGAGCGCCTGCCAGCGCGCGGCGTCGAAGGTCCACGGCGTGCCGGTGAGCGCCCAGGCCGAGCCTTCGCGCGTCACGACCTCGTCGACCGCCAGGATCTTCAGCAAGCCCTCGAGCCGCCCGCGCCGAATCGAGGTCGCGTTCTCGAGCTGAACGAGGCTCTGCGACCCCGACGCCAGCGCGCCGACGATCTTTCCGACGCTCGCTTCGTCGGGCACGCCGGCAGTCGCGAAGTAGGCCCAGATCCGCTCGTCGGTCTCGGCCGGCAACAGCACCGCCACGGCGTCGTCGAGCGCCCGGCCGGCCCGACCGACTTGCTGGTAGTAGGCCACCGGCGACGCCGGCGAGCCGACGTGGAGGCAGAACGCCAGGTCCGGCTTGTCGTAGCCCATGCCGAGCGCCGAGGTCGCGACGACTGCCTTGAGCGCATTGCGCCGCAACGCGTCCTCGACCTGCTGCCGGGCCGCGGTCTCGAGGCCGCCGTGGTAGGCCGCGACCTCGAAGCCGCACGACCGCAGGAACCCGGCGAGGCGCTCCGACTCGGCGACCGTCAGCGTGTAGACGATGCCCGAGCCGGCGAAGGCGTCGAGCGCGTCGGCGACCCAGGCGTAGCGGCCGAGCGCGTCGAGTCCCGGCACCACGGCGAGCCGCAACGACGACCGGGCGAGCGAGCCGCGAAACGTCTGCGTCTCGGCGCCGAGCTGGCGGGCGATGTCGTGCGTGACGCGGCTGTTGGCGGTGGCGGTCGTCGCGAGCACCGGCGTGTCCGGGCCGATCGCGAGCAGCGTCTTCGCGAGGCGCTGGTAGTCGGGCCGGAAGTCGAAGCCCCAGTCCGAAATGCAATGCGCTTCGTCGATGACGACGAGCCCGGTCGCGGCGAGCAGGCCGGGCAACTTGCGCGCGAAGCCGGCGTTGCCGAGCCGCTCGGGCGAGACGAGCAGCACGTCGAGCCGGTCGCCGAGGATGGCGTCGAAGATCGCGTCCCAGGCGTCGAGGTTGGTCGAGTTGACGGTGGCGGCGCGCAAGCCGGCAGCGGCCGCGGCGGCGACCTGGTCGCGCATCAGGGCGAGGAGCGGCGAGACGATGAGCGTCGGGCCCTTCCCCGCGGCCCGCAGCGCCGAGGTCGCAGCCCAATAGACGGCCGACTTGCCCCAGCCGGTGGCCTGCACGACGAGCACCCGGCTGCATTCCTCCACCAGCGCCGCGACGGCCGCGGTCTGGTCTTGTCGGGGACGCGCCGCCGGCCCGGCCATCGCCGCGAGAACCTGGCGCAGGTGGGTGTCGGCGACGCTCATGTCAGGGGCGCCCGGCCGCCCGAAGACACTGAGGCGCTCCCTCGGGGGGCAAAGAACGAAGTGGGCGCGGGGGTTGTTTCATCGTCTGATTCTGGTCACGCCGGGCGGCGAACGCGCCCCGTCGGGCAGATTATTCTTTGGCGCCCCGTCGACCGTGGTTCCCCACGCCGACCCCTCACGCCGAGTCGTGGCTGGCAGGGGGCGAATTGGAGCGTTGAGGCCCCGCTTGCGTCCACCGCTTCAACGCGCCGGTGCGCCGCGGGGCCATCGCGATCGACAGCGTCGCGGTCGGCTCGTCCAGCCACTGCGCGGCTTCGGATCCGGAATTGATGCGCAGCACGGCTGCGTCAGGTGGCTGGCGAAGCGCTACATGTCGTCGCTCACGGCCTTGGCGAACGGCTCGGCCGAAAGGCCCTCGGCGGCGCCTCGGACCCGTCAGTCGAAGACCAATTGGAGCGAATTCGCCACTTCGCGGATCGGGATGAAGAACGACAGCCCGGCCGCCCGGTCGATCTTCAACACCGCCATGCCGATCACCGCCGAGGCGTCGTCGAGCAGCGGGCCGCCGCTGTTGCCGGGGTTGACGGCGACGTCGCTCTGCAGGAACTCCATGCCGTTGAACTCGCGGGCGCCGCTCATCACGCCGCGCGTGAAGGTGCCGGCGAGTTCCTGGCCGAGCGGCGAGCCGATCGCGTAGACGTTCTCGCCGACGGGGGGCTCGTCGAGGCTCACGTGGAGCGGCGTCACGCCGGCCGGCTCGGTCTTGACGAGCGCGACGTCGCGGCGGCCGTCGTCGCGGACCACTTCGCCGACCAGCACGCGGCCGCTCGCGAGCCGAACCTTCACGTAGCGTGTGGTGCCGACGACGTGGCGGTTGGTCAGCAGGTAGCCGTCGGCGATGTAGAAGCCGGAGCCGGTGACGTTGTCGTGGACGATCGTCGCGACGGCAGCGCGCAGCGCGGCGGCGTTGGCCTGCGCGCCGCCGGGCAGCGCCTTGGCCGTCGCCATGTGCAGCGGCGCCAGGGCGGCCGAGCTGCCGGCGCTGGCCGGCGCGGCCGCTCCGTCGACGACCGGTGGCAGTGCCTTGAGTTCGGGATCGGACAGGAGGACGTGCAGCGAGGCGCGGTACGCGCGGCTCTCGAAGTCGCGGCCGGTGACCGTCTCGAAGCTGTCGGAGGCGAAGCTGCCCGGTACCACCTTCGTGAACACGACCTTCTGCAATCGCGGGGCGAAGACCTCCCATTTCACCGTCAGGTCGATGCGGCCCTTGCGGTTGTTGCCGTTGACGCACTCGTCGATCGACAGCGCCTGCAGCACGCCGCCGACTCGGTAGTCGGGCTCGCCGCGCGTCGGCGAGTTGTCGAACGCCGAGACGTCGCGCGCGGGTTGGGCCATGCCCGAGGCGGCGAGCTCGTCGCGGAACGCCTGGACGGCCTGCAGCGTGTTGATTTCGTCGAGGCGCGGCGCCGCGCGCACGTCTCGCTGGCCGGTGCAGAAGAGGCCGGTCGAGATCTGGCCGATCCGGTCGCCGACCGCGATCACCGATTTGATCCGGGCGAATTCGAAGCGCACGGCGGGGGCGGGCGGGTCGAACGAACTGACCGCGGCCGGCGCCTCGGCGGCCGTGGCGAGGAAAGGACCGGTGAGCAGGGTGGCGGCGAGGCGCGTGCGCAAGTTCATGGAATCCTTCGGGCCCTTTCCGGGCATCCGGATTACAGCAGATCGGACGCGTCGCGTCAGCGCGCCTTCAGCGCGTTTTCAGCG
>CAZZWY010000248.1:0-6690 GCA_964657785.1 uncultured Acetobacteraceae bacterium | reverse complement strand
AGCACGGTGTGCATCGGCCAGGCGGCTTCGATGGGGAGCCTGCTGCTCGCCGCCTGGTTGCTGCACCGCGATGCCGGCCTGGCGCTCGGCCAGGCCGTCGCGGTGGTGAGCCGCGCGCCGGCCAGGGCCTGCGGCTTCGACGACCGCGGCGAGATCGCCGTCGGCCTGCGCGCCGACCTGCTGCGCGTGTGCGAGGTCGATGCGCATCCGGTCGTGCGCGAGGTGTATTCGCTCGGGCGGCGGATCGCTTGAGCACCGCGACCGGCTGATTCGCCCCTCATGCCGGCGGGCGTGCGGTCCGCAACCGGCCCAGCATGCCGAGGCAGTGGTCGAGGGTCGGCGTGGCGCGACCCGGCACCTTCGCCTGATCGTCCCAACGGCGCAGTCGCACGGCATCGTCGGCGTGGGGCAGCGCTTCGAAACCGGCGATTTCCGCCGCCGACATCGGCCCGCCTTGCCGGGCCAGCGAATGCACGGACGCCGGCGAGAGGCCGGCCGAATAGCTCGGCTCGACGGCGGTGAGATAGCGCTTGGCAGCCACATGCAGCCGCACCGGCTCGGTCACCGCCGACGGGAAATGCGCGCTCAGCACGAGTGCGCCCTGCTGCTCGTGGCGGTCGTCGACGTCGTCCGCGGCTGCAGGATCTGCCGAATCCGCCGACAGGAAGTGTCCGATGTCGTGCAGGAACGCCGCGGCGACGAGCGCGGGTGCGGCGCGCGCGTCCTCGGCGAGCCGTGCGCACTGCAGCGCATGCTCGAGCGCGCTGACCGATTCGCGCCGGGCGCCTTCGTACGATCGGCCACCGAAGCGCCGGAACGCGAGTTCGATGCGGTCGACGATGTCGGCGTTCGTCGGCATTGGCGTCAGACGAGGTGCTTGCGCAATTGCGCCGAGACCGTGTCGATCAAGGTCACCGAGGCCGCCAGCAGGATCAGCACCGTCGCCGTCTGCGCATACTGGAAGCCGCGAACCACCTCCCACAGCACCATGCCGATGCCGCCGGCGCCGACCATGCCGACGACCGATGCCGACCGTACGTTCGACTCGAAACGGTAGAGCGTGTAGGACACCCAGAGCGGCGTCACCTGCGGGATGACGCCGAACAGGATCACGTTGACAGGGTGCGCGCCCGTCGCGCGGATGCCTTCGGCCGGTTGCGGGTCGATCGCCTCGACCGCTTCGGAGAACAGCTTGGCGAGCACGCCCGTCGTGTGGACCCAGAGCGCGAGGACGCCGGCGAAGGGCCCGAGGCCGACCGCGACGACGAACAGCAGCGCGAACACCATTTCGTTGATCGCACGGCAGGCGTCGAGCCCGCGGCGCACCGGCTGGTGCACCCACCACGGCGTGATGTTCGCGGCGGCGAGCAGCGCCAGCGGCACCGCGCAGACGACCGCGAGCGCGGTGCCCCAGAGCGCGATCTCGAAGGTGACCAGCAGCTCGGAGAGGTCGTTCTTCCAGTCGCCGAACGCCGGTGGGAAGAAGCCGCGGGCGTACTCCGCCATGTTGCCGCTGTCGCGGAGCAGGTCGAGCGGGCGCATGTCGGCACCCTTCCAGCTCGCGCCGAGCAGGGCGACGAGCCCGCCCCAGAGCAGCAGGCTGCGCCACGACGTTCGCGGCGGTTGGCCGGCCGCGCCCGGCGCCGACGCCCGGCCTGGGCTGCTCATCACGGACGTCGACACGAGGGCCGGCCCTACTGGCTCGCGAGCTGCCGGCCCAACTCGGCGAGCCGGTTGTCGAGCTCCTTCAGCTTCGCGGCCTTGGCGTCGGCACCCAGCGTCGCATCGGCCTCGACCGCGCTGCGCGCGCGGGCGATCTCGATCTGCCGGATCGGCACCAGCTGGGCATCCGTCGACGGCCGAAAGCCGCTGTACTGCAACGTGGCGAGGTTGGCCTTCTCGCGGGCATCCCGGCCGTACGACACCATGAAATCACGCACCATCTTCTTCGTGTTTTCGTCGAGATCCTTGCGCCAGACGAGCGGGTCGCTCGCGATCAGCGGCGACTTCCAGATCACCCGCACCTGCTTCGCCAGCTCGGGGTGCGTCAGCTCAAAGCGCGCGGTGTTCTCGGTGTTGTTGGTCGCGACGTCGACCTGCCGGTTGACGACCGCCAGCAGGTTCGTCTCGTGGCTTGCGCGCACGGTGCGCTTGAAGTCCTTCAACGGGTCGATGCGGTTCGGCGCGAAGGCGTAGAAACCCGGCACCGCGGTGCCGCTGGTCGAGTTCGGGTCGCCGAAGCCGAGCGTCAGGTTGGCGTGGTCCCGGACGACGTCGTCGAGCGACTTGACCGGGCTGTCCTTGCCGACGATCAGGACGCCGTAATAGCCTTCGCTGCCGTCCTTGCCGACGACCTTCGCGAACACCTCGCCGCCCGCCCGGTCGACGGCCTCCAACGCGGACTTGTTGCCCATCCAGGCGACCTGCACCTTGTTGAAGCGCATCGCCTCGATGATGCCGGCGTAGTCGGTCGCGAAGAAGGCGTTGACCTTCAGGCCGGTCGACTTGCGCAGGTCGTCGAGGACGGGCTCCCAGGCGCTCTTCAGGTTGCCCGACGCCTCGGTCGAGATGAAGCCGAAGTTGATCTCCTTGGCGGGTGCCTGGGCTTGGACAAGCGAGAACCCGAGCGTCGACGAGGCGGCGACGAGGGCGAGGGCATGGCGACGGTGCATGGCGGGTCCAGGTGAGTGTCAGGCGGCGCGCAAGGCGACCGTGGCGAAGGTCGGTTCGGGCGCGACGTCGGTGCGGGCGGCGGGCAGCAGCTCGCCGGTCTGCGCGCCGTAGAGATCGCGCAGCCGGGCGGGATTCAAGGCGCGGGTCGGCCCGTCGAAGACGACGCGGCCCTCGTGCAGGGCGATCGTCCGCGGGCAGAACGCGAAGGCGAAATCGACCTGGTGCAGCGAGACCAGCACGGTCACGCCGACGTCGCGGTTGATGTCGGCGAGCAACTGCATGACGCGCCGGCTCGCCTCCGGGTCGAGCGAGGCGATCGGCTCGTCCGCCAGGATGAGTTCGGCGCCCTGCACCAGCGCCCGCGAGATCGCGGCGCGCTGCTGCTGACCGCCGGAGAGGGTCGACGCCCGCTGCCACGCCAGCCGCGCGATGCCGACGCGCTCCATCGCTTCGAGCGCCCGATCGACCTCGCGCTGCGGAAAGCGCCGCAGCAAGCCGCGCCAGAGCGGCAGGCGGTGCAGCGCGCCGGCCAGCACGTTGACGATGACCGGCAGCCGGTCGACGAGGTTGAACTGCTGGAACACGACCGCCACGCGCGAGCGCGTCGCGCGCAGGTCGGCGGCCAGGCACCCGTGCGACTGGACCCGGCGGCCGAGCGTCTCGATGATCGACTCGCTGCCGGCGTCGGCGCGGTGCAGGCCGTTCAGGTGCCGTAACAGGGTCGACTTGCCCGACCCGGAGGCGCCCAGCAGCGCCACCATCTCGCCGCGCCGTACCTGCAAGGTGACATCGCGCAGGGCGGGTGACGCCCCGAAGGTCTTGTGCAGCCGGCGTACGTCGATCGCGAGGTCGTCCATGGAGCGCTCCGGCGCACGGAAATTCGTGCGATCGGCAGCGATCATCCGGACGGTGTGTGACGGTGTGGTGAAGGCAAGGTGACAGCCGTCACGCCGGCGGCCTTCGGCCCGGACCGAGGTTTCGCGGCGACGCGTGCGTCGGACCGCGGTCGGGCGACGCCGCCGGTGGGCGCGGTTCGACTGCCACGTCGCGCCCGGACGGACTCGCCCGCAGTCTGCACACCCCCGTGCCCGTGACCCTGGGATCGCTCGGTGCGCTGCGGGCGCAGGCCGATGCCGAAGGGTCGGTCGTGCGCGTCCGATGAGCCTCAATTCATCGCGAGCGGCGCTTTGCGAAGGGGCTGCGGGAAACGTCGCTCGATGGCCCGAAGTTCGGCCGGGCTCAGCGAAATTTCGGCCGCAGCCAGGTTCTCGCGCAGGTGCGCGGCGCCGGTCGCTTTCGGAATCGCGATCACGCCCGGTTGCGCCAGCACGCCGGCGAGCGCGATCTGCGCGGCCGTCAAACCGCGCGCTGCGGCGATCTCGGCGAGGGCGGGGTCATGCGCCGCCCGGCCCTGGTCGATCGGGCTGTAGGCCATCAGCGGGATGTCCCGGGCGCGCAGCCAGGGCAGCAACGCGAATTCCGGATCCCGCTGGCCGAGGGAGTACCAGACCTGGTCGAGCGCGCAGTCGTCGCCGATCGCGCTGAGCTCCTCCATGTCGTCGACGTCGAAGTTGCTGACGCCCCAGCGCCGCAGGTGGCCGGCCGCGGCCAGCGCCTGCATCGATTCAACGGTTTCGGCCAGGGGATGCTGCCCGCGCCAGTGCAACAGGTAGACGTCGATCCGGTCGAGCCGCAAACGCTGCCGGCTGCGGTCGCAGGCCGCCCGCGTGCCCGCGCGGCTCGCGTTGTGCGGGTACACCTTGCTCACGACGACGACCTCGTCACGCCGCACGTCGCCGGCGCGGATCGCGTCGTTCAGCGCGGCGCCCACGACCTCCTCGGCGCCGCCTTCGCCATACATCTCGGCGGTGTCGATCAGGCGATAACCGAGTTCGAGCGCCGTGCGCACGGAGGCGATCTCCGCCGCGCGCCCGGCCCGCGATTCGCCGAAGCGCCAGGTGCCGAGACCGAGCACGGGCAAGGCAAGCGGCGGCATGCCGCGGGGCAGTGAAACTTGGCGCATGGAGTCGTCCTCGACGCTGCGAAGCGCCGGATTTTCAAACCATTTCGTCTTCGTCGACGTTGTGCGCAATGAAGCCACGCCCCAGCAGGATCGGCGCCTCGGCGCCGCTGCTGCATGCCGCGGGCCACGTCGCCGACCACGACAAGAGCGCCTCGCCGTCAGGGCGGCGCAGCGAGCGTCGCCCGGCGTTGGCTCTCCGCCGCGTTCAGCCCCACGGTCGCGACGCCGGCGAGCGCGATCACGACCATCCCGGCCGTGCTCCAGCCGTCCGGGCTGTGGCTGAACAGCAGCCAGCCGATCAGCGCGGCGAAGGCGATCTGCACATAGCCGAAAGGCGTCAGCATCGAGAGCGGCGCGGCGCGGATTGCCACCGTCATCGCCATCTGCCCGAGCGTCGCGAAGGCGCCGAGCACGCCGATCAGCAGCCACTGCGACCGGCTCGCGCCGCGCAAGGTCGGCAGCAGCTCGGTCGGCAGCAGCGCGAGCGCGGCGCAGAGCACGACGAGCGCACCGATGCCGGAACAGAGGTTCGTCGTCACCATGTCGTCGACCGACGCGAGGCGGCTCGTGACCACCTGGAAGAACGCGAACAGCAGCGCCCCGGCGATCGGGTAGGCGACCGCCCCGCCGAGCGCGCCGCTGCCGGGCCGCACGATCGCGAGCATGCCGAAGAAGCCGAGCCCGACCATCACCCAGCGCGGCGTGCTCACCGGCTCGCCGAGCAGCGTCGCGGCGAGCAGGGTCGACGCCATCGGCGCCAGCATCGCGAGCGCCGTGAATTCGGCGAGCGGCAGATGCTGCAGGCCGACGAAGGAACAGGTGGCGTTGGCAACCAGCAGACCCGCGCGCAGCGCCTGCAGTTTCGGGTCGCTGCTGCGCAGCAGGTCGCGCCAGTGCCGGCGCGTCATCTGCAGCCCGGCCATCAAGGTCGTCTGGAACAGGTAGCGGGCCCAGAGCAGCACCACGACCGGCAGCGCGACGCCGAGGTGCTTGACGGTGGCATCGCTGGTCGCGAAGCAACCGGCAGTGACGACGATGGCGGCGATGCCGGTGGCGGGACGGGGGAGCGATTTCAAGGAGGGGTTCGGCGTCGTCCGGGCGAATCCGGGTAAACCCGATTCTAGGAGGCCCCGGCCCGAAAGGGAAGCGCGGCACCGTGCCCGAATTGGCGGGGACGCGACCTCGGCGGAGGCGTAGGCGCCACGCCGTGCGCTCGCAACCGCCCGCGGACGGGCGTGAGCGCAACGACAGCTGCCTCGCGCCTCCACGCCCTCCACCGATGCCTCGGGGCGCATCCGCGGACAATGGGGCGTTGCCGAGCGATGAACGGTGAGGCGGTGGCCGGCAGCGGTGCGGCGCGCCTCGAAACCAGGATGGAAGGCGGGGCGAGATGACGGGATCATCGGCTGTGTGGCTCACCGCGGGCGCGTTCCTCGGAACGCATTTCATCCTCTCGCATCCGCTTCGAGCGCCGCTGGTGCGCAGGATGGGCGAGGGCGGCTTCAGCGCGCTCTATTCCGTCGTCGCGATCGTGACCTTCGGGGCGACGGTCTTCGCGTATCGCGCGGCACCGGTCACGCCAATGCTGTGGGACGTCGGCAACGGGCTCTGGGCGGTGGCCACGGTGGCGACGCTGCTCGCGTCGATCCTCCTGCTGGGCTCGCTCATCCGCAATCCAGCGTTGCCCGGCGCGGGCAAGACGGCCGCCAGCGCGTCGGCCCGGGGCGTTTTCTCGATCACGCGGCATCCGATGATGTGGGGCTTCGCGGTCTGGGGCCTCGCGCACATCCTGATCTATCCGGTCGGCAAGAACATCGTTCTCGCGGGTGCGATCGTCGTGCTCGCGCTCGTCGGCGCGGCGATGCAGGACCGCAAGAAGGCGGCGCTCGATCCGGGCGGCTGGACGGCCTGGCAGGCGCGCACTAGTGTGGTGTTTCACGCTGTGCGGAACTGAATAAAACCGATGGATTCGGTCGTCTGGCGAGGCGCAAAGC
>CAZZWY010000247.1:5478-6720 GCA_964657785.1 uncultured Acetobacteraceae bacterium | reverse complement strand
ATCTAGGGCCCGACGTCGCGCAATGTCGGACATCGAATGATTCGAGCGCGCCGGGATCAGCAGATCGACGGTGACGCCGCGCCGGGCGGCCAGGCAGAGGGCGAGGAGCAGCGCCGCATCCGGCACGAAATAGGGCGTGCTCAGTGCGATGCGCCGCTGGGCGCGGTAGGCGGCGGTCACCAGCAGCGAGTAGACCGTGTCGTCGATCTGGTCCGGGCCGGAGGCGACGAGCTGCGCGCCGCTGCCCGGCAGCTCACCGAGCGAGCTGTCTTCGGCCGGCAGGATCAGCGGCTTTTCCCCGCTCGCGAACTGCCAGTCGTGCTCGAAGAGCGCCGCCGCCTGGCCGACGAGCGGACCCCCCAGATCGAAGCTCAGGTCGTGCCACGGCGCCTTGCCGGATTTGCCCTCGAAGTATTCCGGCGCGAGATTGCGGCCGCCGCACCAGAGCCGCCGCCGTGCGTCGTCACCGGCATCAGCGATCACCATCTTGCGGTGGTTGCGCAGGTTGGTGCGGCCCTTCAGCGGGGAATGCAAGGGCGGAACGAAGATCGACACCTCGACCCCGGCTGACTTGAGCGGTTCGAGGTCGGGGCGGCCGCCCATCAGCCGTCCGAGGCCGTCGAGCAGCACCCGGACCTTGACACCCTCGCGCGCTTTCGCCGCGAGCTGCGCCATGATCCGCGCGCCGAACGGGCCGGGGTCGAGGATGAAGGTGCAGAGGTCGAGCGTCTCGGTCGCGCCGGCGATCGTTCTCGACAGCGCACGCAGGGCCGCGCTGCCGTCGGCGTGCAAATGCAGGTCGACATAAGCGGCCGGCGCCGGCTGGCCGAGCGCGAGCACCGTCCGCACCGCCCAGCCCCCTTCGCCGGTCTGCTCGGGTGGCCGCCGCAGCGGATCGATGCGCGGACGCACCTGCTTTCTCGACCCGAAGGTGAGGAAGGTGGGCAGGGCGATGTACGGCACCAGCAGGATGAAGAGCACCCAGGCGATCGCGGCGGTCGGGTGGCGCCGCTGCTGCATCACGTGGGCGGTGATCGCATAGAACAGCACCGAGAGCGCGGTCACCAATCCGTGCAGGGTGAGCCAATAGGCGAGGGTGAGGCCGGGGAACATGCGCCGCGACCATAACCGATGTCAGCGGCCCGTCCACGACCCGGGCAGCGCCTGCGCGGCGATGCGGCGTGCCCGGCGGCTCATGCCCCCGGGCTCGCATGCCGGGGCTCACATCCCGGCGCTCACATG
>CAZZWY010000247.1:0-5468 GCA_964657785.1 uncultured Acetobacteraceae bacterium | reverse complement strand
CGCTCACCACCGGGCCGTCTCGCCGGGCAAGGCCGGCGAGACAGGAGGGATCAGGGTCGCGCTGCCGCGGCGCCGTTCCTCGCCATCACGAGCGCCGGCTGCTCCCGGTACCACTGCGGGTAGTAGCTCTTCAGGTCGGCCACCTTGGGCAGGTCGAAGGTCGCGATGTAGGGCTGGTCGGGGTGCAGGGTGAGGTAGTCCTGGTGATAGCCCTCGGCCGGATAGAACGCGGACAACGGGGCGACCTGCGTGACGATCTTGCCGCGGAACGCCTTGGCCGCCTCGAGCTGGCCGATGTAGCGCTCGGCCACCTGCTTCTGCCCGGGGCTCGTGTAGAACACCGCCGAGCGGTATTGGGTGCCGTGGTCCGGGCCCTGCCGATTCAGCTCGGTCGGGTCGTGGATCACGGAGAAGTAGACCTGCAACAGCTGCGCATAGGTGATCTGCTTCGGGTCGAACGTGACCTGCACGGACTCGGCATGCCCGGTCTGACCGGTGCTGACCGTCTCGTAGGAAGCCGTGCTCTTGTCGCCGCCCGCATAGCCCGAGACCGCCTGCACCACGCCCTTCGTGTGCTGAAACACGCCCTGCACGCCCCAGAAGCAGCCGCCGGCGAAGACGGCGACCTCCTGCGGGCCCTTGGCGTCGGTGACGAGGTCCGCGGTCGGCGCCGGGATCCTGGTCGCGCCCTCGGCGGCGAAACTGCCACGGAATTCGAACAGCGCGACGCCGGCGATGAGCGCCATGGCGCCGAGGCTCAACAGCCTGTGGCGTGCCGCTGGCGCAGCGATGGCCGACACGGAAGAACGCAGCGGCGGCGAAAACGGTTTTGTCATCGATCACTCCTCTTGGCAAGGCTGAGTCTTCACGTCTGCAAAAGTTCCCGGCGGCGCAGTGCTGCGGTCTGCCGACCCACCGCGCCTGTCGCAAAATCCATCGCATGGCGATCTTTCCGCAAGGTCTTGCGCACGTCGACGCACGTTGCCACAGCGGCGAGCGCAGGGTGCTGCACCAGTTGAAGCGGTGCCTCGACGACGACTACCTCGTCTGGCACGACATCCCCATCGGCCCGCGCGCCCGCCAGCCCGATTTCGTGATCCTGAGTCCGCGCTGGGGCATCTTGCTGCTCGAGGTCAAGGACTGGCGGCCCGGCGCGCTGAAAGGCGGCACCCGCGACGCCATCGAACTCGCGACGCCGCGCGGGCCCGTCACCACCGCCCACCCCCTGCGCCAGGCGCGGGACTACGCGATGGAGCTCGTCGACCTGATGCAGCGCGACCCGGCGCTCGTCCGTGGCGAGGGGCTCTTCAAAGGCAAGTTGCTGTTCCCGTACGGCTGGGGCGTCGTGCTGGCGGGGTGCCGGTCGTCCGACCTGGCGAGCACCGACTTCGAGGAGCTGTTCCCCGAACACCGGACCCTGCTGCGGGACGATCTCGGCGACGACGTCGACGCGGGCCGTTTTCAGCAACGCCTCTGGGGCATGTTCACGCTGCACTTCCCCCACACGCTCACGTTGCCGCAACGGGACCGGGTGCGCTGGCACCTGTTTCCGGAAGTGCGGCTGGCCCAGCAGCAGGCGCTCACCTTCGACGACGCCGACCGCCCGACGGTCGAACTGCCCGACCTGCTCCAGGTGATGGACCTGCAGCAGGAACAGATTGCGCGAACGCTCGGCGACGGGCACCGCGTGATCCACGGCGTCGCCGGCTCGGGCAAGACGATGATCCTGGTGTTCCGGGCCCAGCAGCTCGCGTCGGCCGCGCGGCCCGATCGGCCGATCCTCGTGCTTTGCTACAACCGCGCGCTGGCCGGAAGGATCGAGGCGAGCCTCGCCGCCCGGGGTGTCGACGGGCGGGTCGTCGTCGTCCGAACCTTCCACCGCTGGTGCGACGATCTGGTGCGCACCTATCAGCTCTCGGTGCCGCCCGGACGCGACGCCGACGAGCGCTACCGTCTGCTCGCCGACACGGTCTCGCGCGCCGTCGAGACCGGCTTCGTCCCCGGCGGCCAGTACACCGCGCTGCTGATCGACGAGGCCCATGATTTCGAGGACGCCTGGCTGCGCATCGCCGCCCGCATGGTCGACCCGGACTCGAAGTCGCTGCTCGTGCTCTACGACGACGCGCAGTCGATCTACCGGAGGCGTCGGCAGCGTTTCAGCTTCGCCGGCGTCGGCATCGAGGCGGTCGGCCGCACCCACATCCTGCGCCTCAACTACCGCAACACGGCCGAGGTGCTGGCGTTGGCGATGCAGTGCGCGAAGGGGTTGCTCCAGCCCGAGGCGGGCCGGCCCGACGAGGTGCAGACGGTCGCGCCCGACAGCGCGGGCCGCCACGGACCGATGCCGGTACTGATCGTGGCGCGCAGCGAGCGCGACGAGGCGGAGCTGGTCGCCGAACGCATCGCCGCGGCGCACGCGCAGGGGCGGCCGCTGCGCGAGATCGCCATCCTGTTGCGCACGCGGTCGCAGATGGCCGCCTTCGACGCTGCGCTCGGCCGCCGTGCCTTGGCCTGCCGCAGCATGGCCGCCGGCGCGCTGCAATCGGATGAGTGGGCCGTCGACAGCGTCAAGCTGGTGACGCTGCACAGTGCCAAGGGACTGGAATTCGCCCAGGTCTTCGTCGCCGGGCTGCAGTCGATGCCGTTCGGCGGTGAAGCGTTCGAGGACGAATTGCGGCTGCTCTATGTGGCGATGACGCGCGCGACCCACGAGCTGGTGCTGTCGGCCCACGGACGCTCGGCGATCGTCGGCCGGGTGCGCGAGTCGCTCGCGGCGGTCGGAGCGTCCTTCGCCGCCGCGGCTTGAGACAACGGCTTCAGCGGCCGGCGCCGCGCGACTTCTTCGCCGGCGCTGCCGGCGGCTCGACCTGGACGCCCGGCGGCGGCGCGGTGAAGAGCCGGGCGGCCCGACCCTTGAGCTCCAGCAGCTCGCTCGGCGTGACCGAGTAGCTGCCCGACATCACGTCGACCTCGATCCGGAACTCGACTTCCTTCTTGCCGTTCGAGAGCGTTCCGGAGGTGAATTCGTAGGTCTCTTCCTCCGCCGGCAGGCCGGCCAGGGCCAGGCCGCTCTCGGCCCGCTCGACGTTGCGGATTTCGCCGCTCGCCAGATCGAGCACGCCGGTCGATTCGATCACCGATTCCGAGAGTTCGTCGAATATCCTGATCGGCAGCTTGAGATCCACGGTCGTCCTGAGGCGGGGGCGCTGGGTGCGCGGGCCGCGGATTCTAAGGCGGCCGGCCGAACCGCTCGGGGGTCAGGCGTTGCTCGTCGCCCGGACTTCCTCGATCGTCGTGATGCCAGCGACGACCTTGTCGATGCCATCGTGACGCAGGGTTCGCATGCCCTGCTTCATCGCGCAGAGCTGCAGCGCCTCGGCGCGGGCACCGGTCTGGATCAGGTGCCGCAGCTCGCGCGACACGACCATCAGCTCGTGCAGCCCCGCCCGGCCCTTGAAGCCGGTGTGGCCGCAGGCCTCGCACCCGGGGCTGGCGTGGGCGAGCAGCCGGCCGTCGCGGCTGTTGCGCTGCATCCAGCCGTCGAGCACGGCTTCGCGCTTGACGCCGATGCCTTCGGCGCCGAAGCCGTGCAGGTAGTCGGACAGCAGCTCATCGATCTCCGACTGCGTCGCCGGCCGGCTCTTCCGGCACTGGCCGCAGAGCCGCCGCACCAGGCGCTGGGCCAGCACCGCGAGCAGCGAGTCGCCGAAATTGAACGGGTCCAGCCCCATGTCGAGCAAGCGGGTGACCGTCTCCGGTGCGCTGTTGGTGTGCAGCGTGCTCATGACGAGGTGCCCGGTGAGCGACGCTTCGACCGCCATCCCGGCGGTTTCCCCGTCGCGGATCTCGCCGACCATGATGACGTCGGGATCGGCGCGCAGGAAGGCCCGCAGCGCCTTCGCGAAGGTCCAGTCGATCTTCGGGTTGACCTGCACCTGGCGCAGCCCCGCCTGGGTGATCTCGACCGGGTCCTCGGCGGTCCAGATCTTCTTCTCCGGCACGTTGATGTAGCCGAGCGCCGAGTGCAGCGTCGTCGTCTTGCCGGAGCCGGTCGGGCCGACGCAGAGCACCATGCCGTAGGGCCGCTCGACGGCGGTTTTCAGCCAGGCGAGGTTGATGTCCGAGAGGCCGAGGCGTTCGAGCGGCAGCGGCTTGGCCGACGCGAGGATCCGCATCACCACGTCTTCCAGGCCGTTGTTGGTCGGGATCGTCGCGACGCGCAATTCGAGCTTGTGCTGGGCCGAGAACTTCGCGAAGTTGATCTTGCCGTCCTGCGGTTTCCTGCGCTCGGAGATGTCGAGCTCGCACATGATCTTGACGCGGGCGACGAGCGCGGCCCGGTAGTTCGGCGGCAGCTCGAGGTGGGTGCGCATCTGGCCGTCCTTGCGGAAGCGGATGCGGATCTTCTCGCGGCCGGGATAGCTCTCGATGTGGATGTCGGAGACGCCGTCCTTGTGCGCCTCGATGATCATGTTGTTGAGGAGGCGGACGAGCGAGTTGTCGGACTGCTCGATCGGCCGGTCGTCCTCCTCGGTGCGGGCGAGCTGCTCCTTCTCGAGCGATTCGACGAGCTTTTCGGTGTTGTCGTCCGCGAAGTCGATCGGCGGACCGGCCTCGGCACCTTGCGACTTCGCACCCGCCGCGTCGATCTTCTCGTAGGCGTCCCGGATCACCGTGTCGAATGCGCGGCTGCTCGCCAGCACCGGCACGACTTTCATCTGCGCGCTGAATTCGGCCTCGTCGACCGCGTTGCGCCGGCGCGCCGGGTCGTCGAGCGCGATGATCAGCCGCCCGTCGCGGACCAGCAGCGGCAGCACCTTGAGACGATGCGCGACCGAAAAATTGAGCTTGCGCAGCGCCTCCGGTTCGACCGGGAACGCCTCGACATCGACCAGTGGGTAGCCCATCTTTCGCGACAGCGCGAGTTGCAGGTCTTCACGCGACACGACCTGCATGCGCACGAGCAATTCGCCGAGCGGCACGCTGCGGTCGCTCTTTTGCTGGTCGAGCGCCTCCTTCAGCTGCCCATCGCTGATCATGCCGAGCGAGACGAGGGCCTCGCCGATGCGCACCATCGGCATCTTCGCCTGGCGCGCGATCGCCTCGAGCAGTTGCTCGGGAGAGACGAGGTGACGCGACACCAGGATGTCGCCGACCTTCTGCTCGCGCAGCGAATGCTGGAAGTCGGCGACGGATTCGACCTGTGCGGGCGTGGCCGCATGCTGTTCGACCAGCAGGTCGCCGATGCGGGAGCCGAGGTCGAACGACGTGTAGGAGGCCCGCGGGATGAAGATGCGCGTGACGCTGCCGTCGTTTTTCGCGTCCCCGGTCGCCGGGACGGGCGGGAAGAGGAAGAGGCCGAATGCATTTTCGACGTGCCCGACGGTCTCGCCGCTGCGTTCCTGACCGCCCTGGAAGCTGATCTGGTAGGGCGTCGGAGTGCGCTGCGAGAGGAGTTCGGCGTGCGG
>CAZZWY010000246.1:0-6720 GCA_964657785.1 uncultured Acetobacteraceae bacterium | reverse complement strand
TCGCCGGCGTCTCGGGCAACGGCCAGCAGGAGCTGATGGCCGCGCTCTCGGGCGAAGACCCGCGCGCGCCGCCGGATTCGCTGCACCTCTTCGGCCGTGACGTCGCTCGCGCCAGCCCGCGCGCGCGCCGCGCGCAGGGGTTGCACTTCGTCCCCGAGGAGCGCCTCGGCCGGGGCGCGGTGCCGACGCTCTCGCTGGCGGCGAACACGCTGCTCACGCGCACCGAGGCGGTCGGCCGCTCGGGCTGGGTCGACACCGGCCGTGTCGCCGCGCTCGCCACCGAACTGATCCGCCGGTTCAACGTCAAGGCGGGCGGCTCGGGCGCGGCGGCGAAGAGCCTGTCGGGCGGCAACCTGCAGAAATTCATCGTCGGGCGCGAGATCGATGCCGCGCCCAAGCTCTTGATCGTCTCGCAGCCCACCTGGGGCGTGGACGTCGGCGCCGCGGCGCAGATCCGCGGCGAGTTGCTGGCCCTGCGCGACGCCGGCGGCGCCCTGCTCGTCGTCAGCGAGGAGCTCGACGAGTTGTTCGAGATCTGCGATCGGCTGGTCGTGATCGCGCAGGGCCGGGTCTCGCCGAGCGTCGCCACCGGCGAGGCGACCATCCCGATGATCGGCGAATGGATGTCCGGGCTCTGGCCCGCCGCCCGTCCCTCGGAGCTCGTCGATGTTGCGGCTTGAGACCCGGGCGCAGCCGTCGAAGACGATGTCGTTCGCCTCGCCGCTGATCGCGCTCGCGATCACCGTCGTGATCGGCATCGGGCTCTTCTGGATCCTCGGCAAGGATCCGCTGCGCGGGCTGCAGATGTTCTTCGTCGAACCGGTGCGGAATCTCTATGGCCTGGCCGAGCTGTCGGTCAAGGCGACGCCGCTGATCCTGATCGCGCTCGGCCTGGCGGTCTGCTACCGCTCGAACGTCTGGAACATCGGCGCCGAAGGGCAGTACATCTTCGGTGCCCTCGGCGCGGGCTGGGTCGCGATGCAGGCGGGCCCTGCGACGGCGTGGCTGGGCAACGCCTACGTGGTCCTGGTGCTGATCGGCGGGGTGGTCGCGGGCATGTGCTGGGCGGGCATCGTCGCGCTGCTGCGGGACCGCTTCAGCGCCAACGAGATCCTCGTCAGCCTGATGCTCGTCTACGTCGCCGACCTGCTCCTCGGCTGGCTCGTCAACGGCCCCTGGCAGGATCCGCAAGGCCACAACTTCCCGCAGACCATCAGCTTCATCGCGCAGACGCGCCTGCCTCGGCTCGTTCCGGGCTTGCGGGCCCACGTCGGCGTGCTCGTGGCGCTGGTGGCGGTCGCCTGTTTCTGGGCCTTCATGTTCCGCACCTACCGCGGTTTCGCGCTGCAGGTCGGCGGCCTGGCGCCGGCTGCCGCGCGCTACGCCGGGTTTTCGGCGCGCAGTGCGCTCTGGGTCGGTCTGCTGCTGTCGGGCGGCATGGCGGGCCTGGCCGGTGCGCTCGAGACCGCCGGGCCGCTCGGCCAGCTGACGCCGTACGTGCCGGTCGGCTACGGCTTCGCCGCGATCATCGTCGCCTACGTCGGGCGGCTGCACCCGGTGGGCATCATCTTCTCGGGGTTCCTGATGAGCATGTTCTACATCGGCGGCGAGCTCGCCCAGTCGCGCATGGGCCTGCCGAAGGCCTTGACGGGAGTGTTCCAGGGCCTGCTGCTGTTCACCATCCTGGCGTGCGACACCTTCGTCCTGTACCGGGTGCGCTGGCGCCGCAGCGCCCCCGCCGTGCCGACCGCACCGGTGCAGGCCGCTGCCACCGCCGCCGTGCAGCACTGACATGGACGGCCTCGAACTCCTCATCGCCGCCTCGCTGAACGCCGGGACCGCGCTCGCCATCGCCGGCATCGGCCTCCTGATCAACGAACGCGCCGGCATCCTCAACCTCGGCGCCGAAGGCCTGATGCTGGTGGCGGCGATCGCCGGCTTCGCGACCGCAGTGCACACCGGCAACACCTGGATCGCCTTCGGCGTCGGCATGCTCTCCGGCGCCTTGCTGGCGGCGTGTTTCGGCGTGCTCGTGATCTGGCTCAACACGAACCAGGTGGCGAGCGGCCTCGCGCTCAGCATCTTCGGGGCCGGCCTGTCGGCCTTCGTCGGCATCCCCTACGTGCCGGAGAAGCTCGCCCCGCAGACGCAGTTCGTCGTCCCCGTGCTCGGCGACCTGCCCTTCGTCGGCCCGGCGCTCTTCCGCCAGCATCCGATGGTGTACCTCGCGATGGTGCTCACCGCCGTGCTCGCCTGGTTCCTCTACCGGACGCGCGCCGGCCTGGTGCTGCGGGCGGTCGGCGAGTCGCCCGAGTCGGCGCATGCGCTCGGCTACCCGGTGCGCAAGATCCGCATGCTGGCGGTGCTCGCGGGCGGCGCCCTCTGCGGGCTGGCCGGCGCCTACATCTCGGTCGTCTACACGCCGCTGTGGGTCGAGGGCATGATCGCGGGCAAGGGCTGGATCGCGCTCGCGCTCACCACCTTCGCCACCTGGCGGCCGGCGCGGGTGCTGCTCGGCGCCTACCTGTTCGGCGGCGTGACGATGCTTCAGTTCTACCTGCAGGGCCGGGGCGTGCACGTGCCGAGCCAGTTCCTGAGCATGCTGCCGTACCTGTCGACGGTGGTGGTGCTGGTGCTAATCTCGCGCAACGCGGGCTGGATCCGCGCCAACATGCCGGCGTCGCTCGGCAAGTCCTTCTTCCCGAGTGCCTGACCTTCCTCCCGACCTCCGATTTTCTTTCAAACCCACCCAGGAGAGTGTGCCGATGATCTTCAACACCAAGCGTTCGCCGATGGCGCTGACCGGCTGGGCCGTGCTGGCCGGCGCGGCGATGCTCGCCGGCTGCGGCAAGAAGGACGAGCCGGCCGCGCCGACCGCCGCCGAGCCGGCGTCCGCACCGGTCGCTGCGGCGCCCGCAGCCTCGGCGCCGCTGAAGGTGTCTTTCGCGTTCCTCGGCACCGCCGGCGACCACGGCTGGACCTACGCGCACGATCAGGCGCGCAAGGCGGTCGAGAAGGAATTCGGCGACAAGATCCAGACCAGCATCGTCGAGAACGTGCCCGAGTCGGCCGACGCCGAACGCGTTTTCCGCGACGTCGCCAACCAGGGCAACACGCTGATCTTCGGCACCAGCTTCGGCTACATGGAGCCGATGCTCAAGGTCGCGGCCGACTTCAAGGACGCGAAGTTCGAGCACGCGACCGGCTTCAAGCAGACCGACAACCTGCGCAGCTACGACAGCCGCAGCTACATGACGGCCTACCTCGTCGGCATCATCGCCGGCAAGATGAGCAAGACCGGCACGATCGGCGTCGTCGGCTCGATTCCGGTGCCCGAGGTGATTCGCAACATCGATGCCTACACGCTCGGTGCGCAGAGCGCGAACCCGAAGATCAAGACCAAGGTCGTCTGGGTCAACAGCTGGTTCGATCCGCCGAAGGAAACCGAAGCGGCCCAGTCGCTGATCAACGGCGGCGCCGACGTGCTGCTGCAGAACACCGATTCCACCGCGGTGCTGCAGACGGCCGAGAAGAACAAGAAATTCGCCTTCGGCTGGGACAGCGACATGTCGAAGTTCGCGCCGAACGCGCACCTCGCGTCGGCGATCATCAACTGGGCGCCGTACTACTCGAAGGCGATCAAGGACGTGCTGGACGGGACCTGGAAGGGCAACACCTCCACCTGGTGGGGCGTGAAGGAAGGCGCCAACGACGTCGTCGCGATCAGCGACCAGGTGCCACAGGACGTGAAGGACCTCGTCGCCAAAGTGAAGGCCGGCATGGTCGACGGCAGCTTCGAGATCTGGAAGGGCCCGATCTCCGACAGCACCGGCAAGGAAGTGCTGAAGAAGGACGAGGTCGGCGACGACAAGATGCTCGGCGGCCTGAATTTCTACGTCAAGGGCGTGGAGGGCACGGTGCCGGGCGGCGACAAGAAGTAAGCTGCCTCGGCCCCACAACGAGACGCCGCGGGCCGATCGAAGCAGCGCTTCGGTCTCCGGCGGCTCCTTCCTTCCTGGAGCGCCGATGCCCGATTTCGACACCATCCCCCGCCAGCGCCTGCCCGCGCTGCTGCGGGCGATGCCCAAGGCCGAACTGCACATCCACATCGAGGGTTCGCTCGAGCCCGAGCTGATCTTCGCGCTGGCGTCGCGCAACGGCATCGCGCTCGACTACCCGAGTGTCGAGGCGCTGCGCGCCGCCTATGCGTTCACCGATCTACAAAGCTTCCTCGACATCTACTACGCCGGCGCCAGCGTGCTGCTGACCGAGGCCGACTTCTTCGATATGGGCATGGCGTACTTCCGCCGCGCCGCAGCAGACCACGTCGTCCATGCCGAGCTCTTCTTCGACCCGCAGACCCATACCGACCGCGGCATACCGTTCGCGACGGTGGTCGAGGGGCTCGCGCGGGCCTGCGCGGCGGCAGAGCGGGAATTCGGCATCACCGCGTTGCTCATCATGTGCTTCCTGCGCCACCTGAGCGAGGAAGCCGCCTTCGCGACGCTCGAGGAGGCCTTGCCGCACCTCGACCGCATCGCCGGCGTCGGCCTCGACAGCGGCGAGCGCGGGAACCCGCCGGAGAAGTTCGAGCGCGTGTTCGCACGCTGCCGGGAACTCGGCCTGCGCCTCGTCGCGCACGCGGGCGAGGAAGGGCCGCCGGCCTACATCTGGAGCGCGCTCGACGTGCTGCATGCGGAGCGGATCGACCACGGCGTCGCCTGCCTCGACGACCCGGCGCTCGTCACGAGGCTGGCGGCCGAGCGCATTCCCTTGACGGTGTGCCCGCTCTCGAACCTGAAGCTCTGCGTCTACCCGTCGCTCGACCGTCACGGGCTCGGCGCGTTGCTCGATGCCGGCCTCTGCGCGACCGTCAATTCCGACGACCCGGCGTATTTCGGCGGCTACATCAACCAGAACTTCGTCGAGACCTTCGCGGCGTTGCCGCGACTCGGTGCCCGCGAGGCGTATCGGCTGGCCGCCAACAGCTTCGACGCGAGCTTCGTCGACCCGGCACGAAAGCAGGCCTGGCAGGGCCGCCTCGACGCGGTGTTCGAGGATTTCCGAGCGCTCTGACGCCCGGTGAAACGCCGGAAATCGGACCCAGGCCCGGCGCCGATCGCGGCGGGCTCAATGCAGCTGTTTGGACCCCGGATAGCCGATCGCCGGCACCTCCGCGCGGCGGGCCGCGCAGCCTTCGCAGTCCAGCGCCGCGTCACGCGTGCAGGCTCCCATCGCCTGCCAGCGCGTCTGCAGGCCGAGGAGAACCTGGCGGAAGCCGAGCGACAGTTGCGGATGCTCGACCAGCAGCCGCAGACTGCGCGTGATCTTCTCTCCCATCGCGAGCCGCTGCGCCGGGTGGAGTTCGGCCTGCAGCGCCTGGCTGTAGCCGGTCATCAGCGCCAGCGTGCACGCGAGCACGGCCTCGACGCTCGGCAGTTCATGTTCTTCGGTGTCGTTGCGGTCGTCGCCCATGGCCCCTCCGAATGGCAGGGGCTCATCATAGTTCAAACGAGAATCATTCTCATCTGTCTGGCACGTAACGATTCAATTAAAAAATTGTGCGCCCGCTCCCCAGACCGCAGTGCGTGCGCCAGCGACTAGGCCGCGCTTTTCCAGGCCTCGGGCGTGACGAAGCCCTTGTTCAGCAACGACACCACGCGGTGCACGCGCCACATGCCCTCGATGAACAGATAGTCCGGGGCCAAGCCCTCGTCGGCGAAGCCGAGCCGCTTCAGCACTTCGGCACTGCGCCAGTTCTCGGGCCGAAACGCGGCCTGGATGCGGTGCAGGTTGATGCGGGGCGAGAACATCTCGGCGATGGCGGTGCGCAGGGCCTCGTTCATCAGCGCCTGACCTTCGTACGCCTGGGCGAGGGCGAAGCCGAGGGTGCAACTCTGGAATGCACCGCGCAGCACGTTCGAGAAATGGACCGTGCCGATGACCCGTTCCGGATCGCCGATCGGCTGCATCAGGTAGCGGTAGCTGGTGCCGGCAGCGAACGCGGCGGCCCCTTCCTGGAGGCGCTCGGCTTGCACCGCCAGCGAGAAGAAGTCCGGCTCGGTCGGCGGGTCCCACGGCGCGAGGTGGGCCCGGTTGCCGCTGTGGAAGTCGACCATCGCGCCGGCGAGACGGCGCTCGGGCGCGACCAGCCGCAAGCGAGCGGTCAGCAATTGGCGTGAGGCGGTTTCTTGCGGAGCAACGTCCATTCGGGCGGGAATCGGTTGCGGCGAATACCAGGGAATGTACTAGGTCGGCGAACCCTGGGTCCAAACCCGTGCGGAGCGGGCGGCCGCGGGACCGGCGCACGGGGCGCGCGGATGTCGCGCGGTCGGGTCGCCGAGGAGCGTCGGCTGCCCGCGCGTGACGCAAAGCCCGGTCGGCGTCCGCGCCTCGACCAGTCGTGTAAGTTCCGTGGATGACTGCTCCCCCACCGATCGCCCCGCACGCTCCGTCCGCCCTCCGCCTGGCCTGGCGCCAGATGGGTCGCGACTTCCGCGCCGGCGAACTGCGCCTGCTGGTGGTGGCGGTGATGCTCGCGGTGGCCGCGTTGTCGGCCGTCGGCTTCTTCGCCGATCGCATCGATGCCGGCCTCTCGCGCGACGCTCAGCAGATGCTCGGCGGCGACGCGATCGTCGCGGCCGACCAGCCGACGCCGGCTGAATTCGCCGCGCGGGCGCGCGAGCTCGGCCTGGCGACGGCGAGCACCGCCGCGTTTCC
>CAZZWY010000245.1:0-6729 GCA_964657785.1 uncultured Acetobacteraceae bacterium | reverse complement strand
GGTATGGTAGCGATCGCCGCCGCCGTTGCGGTGGTCGTCGATGTAGTCGAGCCGGGCCACCGCCTCCCAGCGCGGGATGAATTTGTAGCCGACCAGGCCTGAGAGGCCCCACCACTGCGCGCTGCGCGGGCTGCCGTCGGCGGCGGCGACGATGGCGGCGTTCTTCTGCCGACCGGAGCCCGCCTGCCCCTGCAAGGTCAGGTCGCCGCGGATGAAGTAGCCGTCGATCTCGAACAGGTCGAGCCGGGAGTCGGCGAGCCGGGTCGACGGGTCGAGCTGGTTCGTTGCGTAATTGGCCGCCTTGCCGTGGACACCGGCGAAGCCGAAGCCGCTGAACTCGCCTTTCGAGTAGTCGACGCGATACGCGATGACGGGGCTCTTGCGGTCCGCCGGCTGCTTGGTCGCGTTGTAATTGGCGAGCACCCCCTTCACGTCCCACTTGCCGCGCAGCACTTCCATGCCGGCGCCGGTGTAGGCGGTGGGCTCGGTGAAGTCGAGCAGCAGGCCGCGCGTGGTGAGCTTCGAGAGGGTCGCCTGGATGTACTCGTAGCCTGACCAGTCGGGGATCTGGCCGGCGATGAAGCGCGTGGCCAGGTCGCCGAGCGGGAACGAGACCGACGCTTCGTGAACGATCGACGAGCCGCCCACATCGGCGATCGAGCCGGCCCCGCGGTTGGGCATCAGGGTGAGGCGCCATTTCGTGCCGCCTTCCATCTCCTTCTGAAAGTCGATGCTGGCGGTGCCGAAGTAGCCGTTGTCGTAGTCGTAGCCGTCGTCCGAGACCCGGTTCAGGAACTGGAAGCCGGCGCGGTGCTGGTTGCGGTTGTAGATGTAGGCGGGATCCATGTAGCCGCTGATCTTCAGGCCCTTGAAGCCCATCGCTTCCTGGTTGTCCTCGAGGGCCTCGGTCTTGACGGCGATGCGGTTGAAGTCGGCCGACTGCTCGGGCGTCATGCCGGGTGGCTTGGCCGCTTCCCCCGCGAGGTTGTCGTTGATCTTCTTCTCGAGCTCACCAACGCGCTCCTTCAGCGCCCTCAGCTCCTTGAGCAGCTCGGCGTTCGATTGCGCCGAGGCGAGGCTCGGGTAGGCGAGGCCGATCGCGATCGCCAACGTGGTCACTCTCCGGATACTCATTCGTGCTTCTCTGTCGTCGTCATGGCGAGGTCGGTGACCGGCGCCGCGGCGCGAGAGGCTCAGCCGTCATCGCGTTGCGCCGCGGCGATCGCCTTGGCGCGCTCGCGCTCGTTGCGGGCGATGACGTAGCTGGCGGCGACGGTGCCGATCGCGACCAGCGTGATGATCACCGTCGCGACCGCATTGACGCTGGGGTTCAGGCCGAGCCGGGCACGCGAGAAGATGACGAGCGGCATCGTCGTCGAGCCGGGGCCGGAGAGGAACGCCGACAGGACGACGTCGTCGAGCGAGAGCGTGAAGGTGAGCAGCCAGGCCGAGACCAGCGCCTGCGCGATCATCGGCAGCGTGACGAGCGTGAACACCTGGAGCGGCCGGGCGCCGAGGTCCATCGCGGCTTCCTCGAGTTGCGGGTTGAGCCCTTCGAGGCGCGCCTGGACGACGACCGTGGCATAGGCCATGCCGAGCAGCAGATGGCCGAACCAGATCGTCAGCGCGCCGCGGTCGGGAAAACCGAGCAGCCGCTGGATCGAGACGAGCATCAACAGCAGCGACAGGCCGATGATGACCTCGGGCATCACGAGCGGCGCACTCACCATGCCGCTGAAGAGCGTGCGGCCGGTGAAACGCCGGTACTTGGCAAGCGCGAACGCGGCCAGCGTGCCGAGCACGAGCGAGCTCCAGGCGGTGAAGAAGGCGATCTTCATCGAGAGCCACAGGCCGCCCAGCATTTCGTTGTCGCCGGCGAGCCTCGCATACCACTTGAGCGTGAAGCCGTTCCAGAGATTGGGCACCGGCGAGTCGTTGAACGAATAGACGACGAGGGCGACGATCGGCAGATAGAGGAAGAAGTAGCCCGCCGAGAGCCAGGCGTTGCCGAAGCCGCGGGCAAAGCGTTCGCCGAACGGCGTATGGCCGCCCGCTTTCATCGCGCCTTCTCCTGCGCTTCGGCCTGGTAGCGGTTGAAGATCGCGAGCGGCACGATGATGAGCAGGATCATCACCACCGCGACGGTCGAGGCCATCGGCCAGTCGTTGTTGCTGAAGAACTCGTCCCACAGCACCCGGCCGATCATCAAGGTCTGCGGGCCGCCGAGCAGTTCGGGGATGACGAACTCGCCGACGCACGGGATGAAGACCAGCATCGAGCCGGCGATGATGCCGGCCTTCGAAAGCGGCACCGTGATCAGCCAGAACGCCTTCCACGGCGTCGAGCCGAGGTCGGACGCGGCCTCGAGCAGGCGCAGGTCCATCTTCGCGAGGTTCGAGTAGAGCGGCAGGATCATGAACGGCAGATAGGTGTAGACCATGCCGATCACGAGCGAGAACGGCGTGTTCATGAACTTGCCCGCGGTCTCGATGGCGCCGAACGCGGCCAGCGCCTGGTCGACATGGAAGAAGCCGAGCGCCTTGAAGACCCAGCCGCCTTCGTCGAGCAGGCCCTTCCAGGCATAGACCCGCAGCAGGAACGACGTCCAGAACGGCAGCATCACGAGCATCAGCAGCGCCGGCTGGATCGTCGCCTTGGCGCGCGCCATGAAATACGAGAACGGGTAGCCGATGAAGAGGCAGAGCGCGGTCGTGATCGCGGCGTATTTCAGGCTCGAGAGATAGGTCTTGAAGTAGAGGTCGTCCTGCGTGATGAAGACGTAGTTCGCGAAACGCAAGGTCAGCTGGGCGAGGCCGTCCTTGAAGGTCAGCATGTCCTTGAAGGTCACCGTCTCCATCTCGGAGAAGCTGATCTTCAACACGATCAGGAAGGGCAGCATGAAGAAGACGAGCAGCCACAGATACGGCAGGCCGATGACGGCGCTGCGGCCCCTCAACCGCGCGAAGCTGCCGGACAGGCCGCTCATCGGGTCAGCACGACCTGTGCGCTCGGCGCCCAGGACGCCCAGGCCGTGTCCCCCCAGGTGAGCTCATCGTCGCGGTGGCGGGCCACGTTGCTATGGCTCACCTTGAGCAGCTGGCCGCTCGCGAGCGCCAGGTGGTAGACGGTGAACGCGCCGAAGTAGGCGAGGTTCTTGATCGTGCCCTGCACCCGGTTGTGCGGCGCATGGCCGGTGTCGGGCGGGTCCCGCTGCAGCTGGATCTTCTCCGGCCGGATCGCGACCGCGAGCCGCATGCCCTCGTTGCCGGTGATGCCGTGGCCGACGTAGTGGCTGCAGTCGGTGCACTCGATCACCACGTGGTCGGCTTCGTCCTCGACCAGCGTGCCGTCCATCAGGTTGACGTTGCCGATAAAGTCGGCCACGAAGCGGGTCGCCGGGGTCTCGTAGATCTCGCTCGGCGGCCCGACCTGCAGGATCCGGCCCTCGCTCATCACCGCGATCCGCGACGCCATCGTCATCGCTTCTTCCTGGTCGTGCGTCACCATCACGCAGGTCACGCCGACCTCTTCGATGATGTTGACGAGCTCGATCTGCGTCTCCTCGCGCAGCTTCTTGTCGAGCGCGCCGAGCGGCTCGTCGAGCAGCATGAGTTGCGGCCGCTTGGCGAGGCTGCGCGCGAGCGCGACGCGCTGCTGCTGCCCGCCCGAGAGCTGATGGGGCTTGCGCTTGGCGTACTTGCCGAGCTGCACGAGCCTGAGCATCGCCTCGACGCGCTCGGCCAGCTTGTCTTTCGGCATGCCGTCCCGGCGCAGGCCGAAGGCGATGTTGTCCCAGACCGTCAGATGCGGAAAGAGCGCATATGACTGGAACATCATGTTGATCGGCCGCTCGTACGGCGGCAGGCCGGCGAGGTCCTGGCCTTGCAGGAGGATGCGACCCGAGGTCGGCGTCTCGAAGCCGGCGAGCATGCGCAGCAGGGTCGTCTTGCCGCACCCCGACGACCCGAGCAGCGCGAAGATCTCGCCCTTGGCGATGTCGAGGGTGACGTGGTTGACGGCCAGATAGCCGTTGAAGTCCTTGACGACGTCTTCGATCTGCAGGTAGGTCGATGCCGCGGTCGGCGCGGGACGCCCGGCCGGGGCGAAAGAGGAATTGGGGCTCGGTCGGGTTGCGTCTGGTGCGGCCATGCGGGGTCGGTGTGCGTTGACGAGCGCGGGTCAGAGGCCGGTCTTGAACGAGGTGTAGAGCCGCGTCATCGTGCGCCGGATGTCGTTGGTCAGCGCCTCGGGAACCGCCATCTTCTTCATGTCCGCATCGCTGATGAAGATGGTCGGATTGTTCGCCACTTCCGGCTTGATCAGCTTCTTCGATTCCTTGTTGGGGTTGGCGTAGAACACCTTGTTCGTCAGGCCCGCATCGACCTCCGGGCGCAGGATGTAGTTGATCCACTTGAGCGCGTTGTCCGGATGCGGCGCGTCGGCCGGAATCGCCATCGTGTCGAAGAACAGCACGCCGCCGGTGCTGGGGATCAGCGCCTGGATCGTCTGCCCGGTCTTGCCGTCGATCGCCCGCTGCTTGGCGATGTTGATGTCGCCCGACCAGCCGAGCGCGACGCAGATCGAGCCGCTCGCCATGTCGTTGATGTAGCCGGACGAACTGAAGAGCGTCACGCCCGAGCGCACCGATTTCAGGAGCGGCCCGACACCGGCATAGTCGCCCTGGTTGCGACTGAACGCCGGCTTGCCAAGATAGTGCAATGCGGCGGGAATGACGTCGGTCGGCGAATCGAGGAACGACACGCCGCACGACTTGAGCTTGCTGATGTATTCCGGCTTGAAGACCAGGTCCCAGGCGTTCTCCGGCATCGGCATGCCGCCGAGCGCGGCCTTGACCTTCTCGACATTGATGCCGACGGTGGTGTAGCCCCAGAGCCAGTTGACGAGAAACTGGTTTCCCGGATCGAGTGCGGCGAGCTGCTGCTGGATCACCGGGTCGAGGTTCTTGAGGTTCGGCAGCTGTGCCTTGTCGAGCTTGCGCAGCAGCCCGCCGTCGGCCTGGATCTTGGCCCAATAGGAAGAGGGCACGACGACGTCGTAGCCGGTCTTGCCGGCGACCAGCTTGGCATGCAGGATCTCGTTGCTGTCGAAGACGTCGTAGCGGACCTTGATGCCGGTCTCTTTCTCGAAGTTGGCAATCGTGTCGTCGGCGATGTAGTCGGACCAGTTGTAGACGTTGAGGACTTTCTCCTCCTCCTGCGCCCCGGCCGTGCCGAAGAGGCAAAGCGCCACGGCCGTCAAAGCGAATCGCCACCAGCGCAACCCGATACCTGCAGCGGTTTCGGCGCAAGGCAAAGTCATGTCCGGATCTCCAGGAAACTGAAAATACGAGTGGGGCACTGCGGAGCGAGACGAGCCGCGGCCGACGCCGAGCCGGTTTAAGCAATCCCGGTGCCAATCGAGACACGGCTTTGGTCGGGTCGCGCTCACCACAAATCCTTCAGCCGGTAGTACGCCATCCCCGCCACGAGCGCCGGCGTGCGCAGCCAGGCGCCGCCGGGGAACGGCCGGTGGCGCAGGCGGGCGAAGGTGTCGAAGCGCTCGGCGTCGCCGGCGATCGCCTCGGCCACGAGCCGCCCCGCCAGGCCGGTCAGCGCCAGGCCGTGTCCGGAGAAGCCCTGCAGGTAGTAGACGTTCGCTTCGGGGTGGCGCGCGACGCCGATCGGCACGCGGCCGAAATCCGGCGCCCGGTTCATCGAGATGTCGACGAAGCCGCCCCAGGCGTAGTCGACCTTCGCCTCGCGCAGCTGCGGGAAGGTCTGCGCCATGCGGCGCTGCATGCGTTGCTCGAGCCGCGCCGGCGTCTGGGTGCTGTAGCTGACCCGGCCGCCGTAGAGCATCCGGTCGTCTCCCGTGGGGCGGAAATAGTCGAGGACGAAATTCGTGTCGCACACCGCCGACCCGGACGGCACGAGCGAGCGGGCGAGCGCCGGGTCGAGCCGCTCGGAGGCGACGATGTAGGTCCCGACCGGCATGATGCGCGAAGCGAGCAGCGGCGCCAGGCCCTGCAGGTACACGTTGCCCGCGAGCAGCACCTGAGAGGCCCGCACCGACCCTTCGGCGGTCCGCAGCCGCACGCTCGAACCCGGCTCGATCGACGTCACCGCCGACGCTTCGAAGATCCGCACGCCGAGGCCGGTCGCCGCCCGCGCGAGGCCGAGGCAGTAGTTGAGCGGGTGCAGATGGCCGCCCAGCGGGTCGTGGTAGCCGCTGTGAAAGCGCGGGCTCGCGATCCAGCCCGGCAGGTCGGCCGGACCGATCCAGCGCGTCTCATAGCCGTAGACCGCCTGCATGCGATCGCGCCAGGCCGCGAGTGCCCGCCCCTTGCGGGCGTTGACGGCCAGGTTCAGGAAGCCGCTCTGCCAGTCGCAGTCGATCGCGAAGCGCTCGCGCCGCTCGCCGATCAGGCGCACGGCTTCGCAGGTCATCGCCCAGACGCGCTTCGAGGCTTCCAGGCCGAGCTGGGCCTCGATCGTCTCCGGGTCGCAGGCCAGGCCGGCGATCACCTGGCCGCCGTTGCGGCCGGAGGCACCCCAGCCCACCTGGCGCGCCTCGAGCAGCACCACCGCGTGGCCGCGATCGGCAAGTTCGATCGCGGCCGACAGACCCGCCAGGCCGCCGCCGACGATCGCGACATCGCAGTCGACGCTGCTGCGCAGCGGCGGGTGAGCCGCCCCGCGCTCCCCGGTGGCGGCGTAATAGGAATTGCGG
>CAZZWY010000244.1:0-6744 GCA_964657785.1 uncultured Acetobacteraceae bacterium | reverse complement strand
CCCGGCTCTGGACCGACAAGCTCGGTCAGATCTCGCTCGCGACGACGACGCTCTTCTGGGGCGTCTCCGGCAACCTGCGGATCATCGTCTTCGCCTGGGCCACGGCGGCGCTGCACTACTCGACGACGCAGGCCTCCGCGCTCGTCGGCGTGGTCGTGATCGGGACCGCTGGCGGCGCGATCGTCGCCTCGCTCAAGATGCGGCTGGACCAGGCGACGAGCGTGATCCCGCTCGGCATCGTCCTCGGCCTGCTGGTGATCGGCTTGAACGTCATCACGAATGCGTGGGTGGCCGCACCGTTTCTCATCCTGCTCGGCGCCATCGGCGGCTACATGGTGGTGCCGATGAACGCGCTGCTGCAGCACCGCGGCGCGAACCTGATGGGTGCGGGGCGGTCGATCGCGGTGCAGAACTTCAACGAACAGGCGTGCATCCTCGGCCTGGGCGCGTTCTACACCGGGATGACGAAATTCGGCCTCTCGCCGTTCATCGCGATCGCGCTGTTCGGCCTCGCCGTCGCGGGAACGATGTGGCTCATCTATCGCTGGCACAAGGCGAACACCCGCAACTACCGCGCCGAGCTCGCCCACCTGCTCGCGATCGCCCGGCTCGACAAGCACTGAGGAAGCGGCCCCGCCGCCGACGCGGCGCTTCGCTCGAAGCTCACTTGAAGAGCGGGTCGACGTGCCGCAACGCGGCCGTGAAGTCGGCTTCCATCAGCGGTTTGGTGAGGTAGGCATCGCAGCCGGCGAGCGAGCCGCGGACCCTGTCCGTCGCGCCCTGGCTCGCGGTCGTGATGACGACGGCCGGGACGATGCCGTCCGGATGCGACGCGCGCTGTTTGAGCGTCTGGCACACCTGCAGGCCGTCGAGCCGGTCGTTCCCGCCGAGATCGATGTCGAGGAAGACGAGGTTGAAGGCGCGTTCGGCCGCCACCGCGAGCGCCTCCTCGCCCGTGGGCGCGAGCGTCACCCGAAAGCCGAGCTGGCGCAGCCGCTGGGCGAGGAAGGCCCGGGCGACGGCGCTGTCGTCGACCACCAGCGCCGGCCGGTCGCCGCCGCTGCCGGCGTGGGCAGCCGGGTTCGGGCGCCGCTTCGGTGGTGGAACCGTCTCGGGCGACGACGGGAGGGGCGGCAGCGCGTCGACCGGCTCGTCGAGCGTCGGCACCTCGTGGCTCAGGCGTTCGCCGAGCAGGCCGTCGAGCGCCCGCATGATGTGGACGGGCTCGATCGGCCGCGTCAGCCAGGCGACCGCGTCGTTCGGCGCCTGCGAACCGACGAAGACGGTGTCCCGGGCGCGACGCTCGCGGGCGATCGAGTGCAGCACCCGCGGCTGATCGGCATCGGCGATGAGGAAGTCGCTGGCGTCCGGCGAGTCGACCTGCACGTAGGCCGGCACCCGGCGCTCGGCGAGCCGGAAGAAGGAGCCGAGGGCCGCACGCTCGAACTCGCTGAAGCCTTCGATGGCGACGCGGTACGGGCGCTTGCGGGTGTTCTTGAACATGGCGTGCGGCATGTTCGGCGAGGGGCGGCGTGCGGTCAAGCGCCGATCCGGAGTAGCGCAGTACGATCGCGATCCCGCCGGTCCGGCGTCCATTTCCCTCGAGGCACCATGGCCGAAACCTCTTCCCCCAGCGTCTTCGACTTCGAGGCCGTGGCGATCGACGGCACGCCTGCGCCGCTGGCGGCGTACGCCGGCCGGGTGCTGCTGATCGTCAACACCGCGAGCGCCTGCGGTTTCACCCCGCAGTTCGCCGGGCTGGAGAGCCTCTGGGAAAGCTATCGCGACAAGGGGTTGGTCGTGATCGGTTTCCCGAGCAACGAATTCGGCCACCAGGACCCGGGCAGCGACGGCGAGATCGCCTCGTTCTGCCAGCTCAACTACGGCGTCAAGTTTCCGATGATGAGCAAGGTCGAGGTCAACGGCGCCGGCGCCCATCCGCTTTGGAAGTGGTTGACGAGCGAGGCGCCCGGCATCCTCGGCACCAAGGCGGTCAAGTGGAACTTCACCAAGTTCCTCGTCGGCCGGGACGGCCGGGTGATCAAGCGCTATGCGCCGACCGACAAGCCCGAGTCCCTCAGGAGCGACATCGACGCGGCGCTCGCGGCGCCCTGAGCTGCATTTTCGACGCCAGGGAGGCTTCCCATGTTCGAGCACGTTCCCCCGTTCGCCGGCGACCCGATCCTGAGCCTCAACGAGGATTTCCAGAAGGACCCGCGGCCGCACAAGATCAATCTGAGCATCGGCATCTACTTCGACGATGCGGGCCGGATCCCGGTGATGGACGCGGTGCGGCGCGCCGAGGCGCAGGTCGTCGCCAAGGCCGGCCCGAAGCCCTATCTGCCGATCGAAGGGGCGGCCAACTTCCGCACCGCCGTCCAGGCGCTTCTGTTCGGCGCGGGCCACGAGGCGCTCGCTTCGGGGCGCGTCGCGACGATCCAGTCGGTCGGCTCGAGCGGCGGCCTGAAAGTGGGCGCCGACTTCATCGCCCGCTTCTTTCCCGGCAGCGAGGTCTGGGTCAGCGACCCGACCTGGGACAACCACCGCTCGATGTTCGAAGGTGCCGGCCTCACCGTCCACACCTACCCGTACTACGATCCGGCGACCGGCGGCTGCCGCTTCGACGAGATGCTCGCCACGCTCGGCCGACTGCCGCCGAAGAGCGTCGTGCTCCTGCATGCCTGCTGCCACAACCCGACCGGCGTCGACCTCGGTCCCGCCCAGTGGGAGGCCCTGATCCCGGTCCTGCGCGAGCGCCGGCTGATCCCCTACCTCGACCTCGCCTACCAGGGCTTCGGCGACGGCATCGATGCCGACGCGCAGGCGGTGCGCGCCCTTGCCGACGCCGGCGTGAGCTTTTTCATCGCCAATTCATTCTCGAAGAGCATGAGCGTCTACGGCGAACGCTGCGGCGCGCTCAGCATCGTGTGCCCGACAGCCGAGCAGGCGGTCAACGTGCTCGGGCAGATGAAGTTCACGGTCCGGCGCAACTACTCGAGCCCGCCGATCCATGGCGGGCAGATCGTCGCGACGGTGCTGACCGACCCCGCGCTCCGCGCCGCGTGGGAGGCCGAACTCGGCGCCATGCGCGAACGCATCCTCGCGATGCGGCGCCAGTTGCACGACGCGCTGCAGGCCCGGCTGCCAGGCCGCGATTTCGGCTACTTCCTGACCCAGCGCGGCATGTTCAGCTACACCGGGCTTTCGGCGGAGCAGGTCGATCAATTGCGCGAGGAACACGCGGTGTACATGGTCCGCTCGGGCCGGATCTGCGTCGCCGGCCTCAACACCGGCAACGTCGCGCCGACGGCAGCTGCGGTGGCGGCCGTCTTGGCGTGAACGACTTCAGTTGAGGAGCCGGGCGCTGCGGGCGATCGCCTCGGCTTGCGCGACGTGCTTCGGAAAGAAGGCGAGACGCGGTGCGCTGTAGTCGATCAGGAACAGCTCGCTGCCGCGCACCGCGCCGTACGCCACGCCACTCAGCCGCACGTCGTCGGACTTGCGGACGACCGCGTACTCGAAGCGAAAGCCCCTGCCGCCCATGAAGTCGGCCGGCTCGATCCGGCGCACCTCGAACGTCGAGCCGCCGCGCGTCAACAGGGCACCGTACAACGTGACGATCTCCTGCGGCTGCATGCTCGACCGGAAAACAAGCGGCGGGGCATTCTTGTCGCCACGCGGCAGGGGCGCGATCGCGCCGCCGTCCGGGATCGCGACGAAGAACTTCAGCGCATCGACGGTCACGCCATCGACGGTCCAGACCGGCGCCGCATCGTCCGGACCGCTCGGAAACTGGTTCCAGCCGGCTTCCGCCTGCACGACGAGGCGGTTCTTCAGCACCGTCCTGCCGGTCGCGACCCGGGTGATCGGCGCGGCGCAGCCGGCCAGCAGCAGCGCCAGCGTGACGGCGAGCAGCCGAGCGGAGAAGGCAGACGAGGTCATGACGGCGGGCTTTCGAGGTAGGAGCGGATCAAGGCGGCGTCCGGCGCGTCGGGCGCCAGCGCGAGGTAGCGGCTGAACGCCGCGCGGGCGGCGTCGGCCTGCTCGAGACGTTGCAGCGCATAGCCGAGCGTGCGGTGCACGGCGGGCGGTTCGTCGCCGAGCGCGATGGCTCTCGCGGCCTCGTCGACTGCGGTGCGCAGGTCGTCGGGTGTCGCGAGCAGGCGATGGGCTTCGGCGCGGTAGTAGCGCAGGTCGGCGCGCTGCGGCGCGGCGGCGATCTTCCGGTCGAGCAGGGCGAGCGTCTCGCGGTACTGGCCGCGTTGCAGCTCGTCGTCGAGCCAGAGGCGCTCGAACGGCGCGATCGCCGCAGCGTACTCGGCCGTGCCGAGCGTGCCGCCGCTCGTACCCGCACTCATGCGCTCGGCGAGCCGGGCCAGCGTCTCGGTGCGCTCGGCAGACGACGGATGGGTGGCGAACAGCGACCGGTCGTCCCCGCGGTCGGCGTCGGGCGCGGCGGCGTGCCGCTCGTCGAGCAGATGGGCCCAGAGCTTGGCGGCTTCCCGCGGGTCGTAGCCGCCGCGACGCATCAGTTCGAGGCCGATCGCATCGGCTTCGCGTTCCTGGTCGCGCGAGAACGCGAACCCTCCGCCGACCGCCGCGAGGCCGACCGCCGCGCCCGCCAGACCGAACCCGAGCGAGAACATCGCCAACGCGCTGCGCGAGCGCGTGTCGCGCCAGCGGTCGAGCGTGTGGCGGTTCAGGTAGTGGCCGAGCTCGTGACCGATGACCGAGGCGAGCTGGGCCTCGTTGTCGATCCGCAGCAGCAGACCGCTCCAGATCTGCAGCATGCCGTTCGGCGCCATGTTGGCGTTGAAGAACGGCGTGCGAACCGGGTAGACGCGGATGTCGGGGCAGTGCTCGCCGCCCAGCTTGCAGGCGACGCCGCCCAGATAGGCGCGCAGCGCGGCATCGGGCAAGAGGAAGGGGCTGCGCTTGACGTTCAGTTCGGCGCGGTCCATCGTCGCCCAGAGGCCGCCCTCGTCGGACGAGGCGTCGGGGCGGGCCAGGCGGGCCGGCAGCTGCCAGCGCTCGTCGAATTCCAGGCGCGACGGCACCGGGCGCTGTGCGCGGGCCGGCCACGCCGACACGACGCCCAGCGCCTGCACGCTTGCCAACGCGAGCCAGCGCCGGCGCGACGTCATTGCACTTCGGGGAAGTCCGACAGCAGTTCGTCGATCGAATCCTCGGCCGCCTTGGCTTCGCGCAGGTCGCCCTTGTTGCGCTCGGTGCGATTGAACCAGAGCACGCGACCGTTCTCGAGATCGACGAGCGCCGCGTAGCCGGATTGATGCCCGAGCGTGATGCCGACGCCCAGCACCGCGAGGGCGACCATCGCCGTCTTTCGCTCGGCGCTGGCGTAGCTGTCGCGAACCCGGAGGAAGAGGCCGTAGCGCGCGCCGGTCTGCGCCGCGATCGGCTTCATCGCGTCCTCGAAGCTCCAGTCGAGCTGCCCGTTCTTGCTCGGCAGACGCCAGTGCTTCAAACCCGCGTGGTGCAGTGCAATCGATTGTGCGACCGCGGCGTACAACCCGATCTGCTCGACGAAGGGCTCGGCGCCTGCCTCGTCCAGCAGGTCCGTGGGCAACCCGAGCATCTCGGTCTTGCGCTTCAGCGCCGCCTGCATGTGGGTCTGCGCCGCGGCCGTCCAATCCGCGCGGGGCTCCAGCAGACCGCCCGCGGTCATCGAGTACAGCTCGGCGTCGACCGGCATCACGACGAGGCGGGCGGTCTTCGGCAGGCTCTCGAAGCCCGGCGCCAGGCTCTCCGCGGCCGACACCGTGGCGCTCGCAGTGGCCAGCGCCGCGATCAGCGACAGCCGAACGGCGAAACGGGCCAGACGGCGATCGTGCGAGAGGCGGACAACAAGCGAGGCGGACATGCAGCGGGTCGAAAGTCGATGTAACGAAACTTTACCCGATCGCCAACCGGATCCGCTCGGGGCAGCGACCCAGGTGTGCGCTCGATCACAAGGCGCCCGACTCGAGCGCCGCGCCGATCCGGTCGACTACGACCCGCCGGCGAAGCGCCGCGCCGCGTGCAGCCCGAGGCCGGTCGCGACGCTCGCGAAGCGGTCGCCGCGCACGGCGCGGGCTTGGGCAAAGGCGTCGGCCAGCCGCGTCGTCAGCAGGCGCAGGCCCGTCGAGCCACCGGTGAAGTAGAGCGCGTCGATGCGGTCCGGCGCGAGCCCGGCCTGTCGCACCGTGATCCGCGCGGCCTCGACGATGCGGTCGAGGTCGGCGTCGACCGACCGCAGGGCCGCGGCTTCGCTCAGGTCGCTCGCGAGCGAAGCTTCGACGTGGCCGAGGTCGATGCGCGTCGCGCCGCCGCCCGAGACGTCGATCTTCGCCTGCTCGGCGCGTGCCGCGAGGTCGTGGCCGAGGCGTTCCTCGACGACCACCATCAGCCGCTCGTGCTGGCGTGCGTCGGCGTAGAACGGCCGCATCCGGCGCAGCTCGGCGACCCGCGCGGGGTTGTAGACGGTGTTGATCAAGTGCCAGGTGGCGAGGTCGAAATAGACGCCGCTCGGCACCTCGCGCGCCGCGGCGCCGGGCGACGCCGGACCCAAGGCGCGGTAGCCGAATTCGGGCAGGATCGCGGCGAGTTCGACGCGACGGTCGAAGTCGGTGCCGGCGACGTGTACGCCGTGGTTGGCGAGGATGTCGTCACGCCGATCCAGGCGCCCGAGTCGTCCCGGGCCGACGCGCACGACCGAGAAGTCCGACGTGCCGCCGCCGATGTCGG
>CAZZWY010000243.1:0-6749 GCA_964657785.1 uncultured Acetobacteraceae bacterium | reverse complement strand
AAGGCCGCCGGGGCCCGCGTCCCGAGCGCGGCGAGCCGCGCCGTCCGGAGGCGCTGGTCGATGCAGGGGCCGACGCCGTGTCGGCGGTGCCGCTGACGCCGGCTGACACACCCCCCACCGGCGCCGACGCGCCGGAAGCGTCGCCCGACGCCCTGGCCGAGCGTCAGGGCCGTCGCCGCAATCGCCGTGGCGGACGCGGACGCGACCGGGACGACAGCATCGAGGGCGGCGGCGAGCCGCTGCTGGCCGATGGTGCGGTGGCGCCGACAGCCGACGCCGAGGTCGCGCCGGACGAAGCTGTCGCCGGGGTCGCCGGTGTTGGCAATGAGCCGGTCGTTACCGCTGGCGTCGACGCGGACGGCGCCTCCATCGCCGCCAGTCAGCGCGGCGAAGGCGGTGGCGAGGGCCGGCGCCGCAGCCGCGGCGGCCGCAACCGGCGCGAGCGCAGCGATGACGTCGCCGGCGACACGGCGGCGCCCGCGGACGGCGTGATCCAGGGGGGCGAGCTGGCGAGCCAGGCCTTCGTCGAGGCCGAACGCGTCGAGTTTCCGGCGTCACCCTCGATGGTCGCCGAGACGTCCGTGCCGGCGTCGGCGCCCGGCGACGCCGAGACGGCGGCTGAACCGACGGGCGAACTGGAGGCGGTGCACGCGCCGTCGGCAAATCCGCTCGTGGCGCCCGAACTCGTCCAGGCCCAGGCCGGGTCGAACGGAAGTGTTCCCGCGGCCGCGATCGAGGTTGCGCCCACGGCTCCCGCGCCTGAAGTGCTCGCCGAGCCCGCGGCTGAAGCGCCTTACGTGCTGCCGATGCAGAGCTTGCAGGCGGTGGCCGAGTCGGCGGGCCTGCAATGGGTCAATTCGGACGCGGAGAAGATCCGCTCGGTCCAGTCGGCAATGGCCGCCGAGCCGGCCGCTGTGCGCGTGACGCGGGAACGCCCGCCCGCGCCGGTGATCGATTCGGCGCCGCTGGTGCTGGTCGAGACTCGGAAGGACCTGTCGCAGGTCAGACTGCCGTTCGAGACCGCGTCGCCCGTCAACCCACCGGCCTGATCTGCCGATCGCTTGCCAGGGCCGCCGCGGTCGATACCCGGCGGCTTTTTTCGTTCACCGCCCGGACCCGGCCGGCCGAAAGTCATCGCGGTCCGCCCGGCGAAACGCGTTCCCGCTGGCGCGCTCGAAGCGCGGCCGGTTCGCCGATCCTGGACTGACGTTCCAGGTCGGCCGTCGCCCGGGCCAGGCTGGCGCAATCGAACGTGGCTCCCGAAGCGCCGGCCGTGATCAGCTGGGTCATGGTGCCCGCGTTCAGCAGGGCCTCGGCCTCGACCCGAAGTGCGGCCAAGCGGGCTTCGGGCACGCCCGATCGCTCGCCGGCGCGGATCGCGATCTTCAAGCCGAGCAGATTGTCAGCCCCGTCGAGCAGGTGCTCAGCCCGCCGGAGGCAGGTCTGGCGCCTGCCGGGCTCCGGGTCGGCCGGGCAGTACGTGGTCAAACCACTCGTCGGTCCGAGCAACGTGTATTCGGCGCCCAGCACTCGGTCGACAGGCTGGCGCAGAAGTTCGACGCTGTCGTGCGCGTCGCCGGGCCGGCGCAGGCTTCGAGGGCCAGGCCATAGACCCATGCCGAGTCGCTTTCTCGCGGCAGGGCCGCCAGTCGATCCACTGCAGGGCGCGGCGGGACGGTGTGGTCGGCGCAGGCCGCGGCGCCGGTGCAGTTCACCAGCGCGGCAAGCCAGGCCCGCCTCCCGCGCATGCAAGCGTCCCGCGTCAGGGCAGGCGTTCGAGCGCCTTCTGGTAGGACGGCTCGTGCATCAACTCGTCCCAGGCGAGCGGCGGAGTCTGCGGCAACAGGGCCAGACGCCGCGCTTCGCTGTCGGGATCGGCGTGCCAGCGACGCTCGCCCTGGAGGCGGACCAGGCCGTCGAGCAGCTCGTCGAGGTCCTTCCCGCCGCCCTGCGAGCGGTTGCAGAGCAGCACCAGGTCGCAGCCCGCCGCCAGCGCCACCGCGGCGGCGTCGGCATAACTGACCGTGACACCGCCGATGCGGCGCGCGCCTTCCATGCTCAGGTCGTCGCTGAAGATCGCGCCGGTAAAGGCGAGCTGTTGCCGCAGGATGTCTTTCAGCCAGCGCGCCGAGAACCCTGCCGGCAACGCGTCGACCTTCGGGTAGATCACGTGCGCCGGCATGACGCTCGCGAGGCTCCCGCCCAGCCATTCGTACGGCTTCGCGTCCTCCGCGAGGATCGCACGCAGGCTTCTGCGGTCGACCGGCACTGCAACGTGGCTGTCGGCCTTCACGAAGCCGTGCCCGGGAAAGTGCTTGCCGCAGCCTTGCAGGCCGGCTTGCAGCAGGCCATGCAGGAGGCTCTTCGCGAGCAATGTCGTGACCCGCGGATCGCGGGCGAACGCGCGGTCGCCGATCACGCTGCTGGCGCCGAAGTCGAGATCGAGGACCGGCGTGAAGCTGAAGTCGACGCCGCAGGCACGCAACTCGGTGCCGAGGACGTACCCGGTCGCGGTCGCGGCCTCGAGCGCCGCCATCGCGCCGGCCCCCGCGCCGAGCCGCCCGTCCTGCATCCAGCGCTCGCCGAGGGCGCGCATCGGCGGCAGCGCCGTGAAACCGTCGGTGCGAAACCGTTGCACGCGCCCGCCTTCCTGATCGACGCAGATCAGGATGTCGGGCCGCAGACGCTTGATATTGCTCGTGAGCTCGGTGAGCTGGCGCCGGTCGACCCAGTTGCGGCTGAACAGGATCAGGCCGCCGGTGAGCGGATGGCGCAGGCGCCGCCGGTCGTCGGCGTCGAGTGCCGTGCCGGCGATGTCGAGCACGACCGGACGGTGCACGGGGGTGGACGTGGCAGTCAAACGGAGTCCCTGTATTCGACGACGACGAAACTCGCGGCGTAGTCGGCCTCGTCGGTCACGCTGACGTGGGCCTGCAGGCGACGCGCCTCGAACCACCCGGCCAGCTCGCCGTGGAGGCGGATCAGCGGCTTGCCGCTCGGCGCCTTGACGACTTCGCAATCGCGCCAGCGCATCGGCATGCGCATGCCCAGGCCGATCGCTTTGGAAAAGGCTTCTTTCGCCGAAAAGCGGGTCGCGAGGTAGCTGACGCCACGCGCCTCGACACGGGCCCGGCGCTCCCGAAACACCGCCAGCTCGTGCGGGCCGAGCACCCGCTCGGCGAAGCGCTCGCCGCGGCGGCCGAGCGTCAGCGCGATGCGGCGCACATCGCAGATGTCGGTGCCGACGCCGAAGATCACGCCGGCGCCGCCGCGGCGTGCAGGCACCGCAGGTAGTCGCGCACGGTCTGGGTGTAGCCGAGCTCCAGCGCGTCGGCGATCAGGGCGTGGCCGATGGAGACTTCGGCGATCCCGGGCACCGCGCGCAGGAACGGCGTCAGGTTGTCGCGGTTCAGGTCGTGCCCGGCGTTGAGGCCGAGGCCGAGCGCGAGCGCCGCGCGGGCGGTCTCGACGAAACTCGACAGCACCGACGCGGCGTCGGCGGTGCCGAAGGCCCGCGCATAGCTTTCGGTGTAGAGCTCGACACGGTCGGCACCGAGCGCCTGGACCAAAGCCATCGCGTCGGGCAGCGGGTCCATGAAGAGGCTCACGCGCACGCCCAGCGCGTGGGCCTCTTCGATCAGCGGCGCAAGCCGCTCGGCATCGGCCGGAAACTGCCAGCCGTGGTCCGACGTGGCTTGATCGACGCTGTCGGGCACGAACGTGCACTGGTGCGGCCGCAACTCGCGCACGAAGTCCATCAAATTGTGGAACGGATTGCCCTCGATGTTGTATTCGGCCTGCGGCCAGTCCTTCATGAGCGCCGCGATGGCGTGCACATCGCCGGTCCGGATATGGCGTTGATCGGGCCGCGGGTGCACGGTGATGCCGTGCGCGCCCGCCTCGAGGCAGCGCGTGGCGGCACGCACCACGTCCGGAATGCCCAGGGCGCGCGTGTTGCGCAGCAGCGCGACCTTGTTGACATTGACCGACAGCGCCGTGGCGCCGCGGCGGGCATCGAAGCCGGTGGTGACGAGCGGGTTCATCGCAATCCTTCCGAGCGGTTCTCCCGTCTGCAGGAATGGCAGCGCCGAGAAGACTGCGGCACTACAGACTTTGCAGCCCCCGCATCACCTGACGGGTGCGCAGCTGCGACGTGCCGAGATGGTAGTGCACCAGCCCGCGCAGCGACGCCTTCAGCGCCGGCAGGCTGCCCGCGCAGGCCTGCTGCAAGGCCGCCAGGCTGCCGTGCTGCAGGGCGGCTTGCAGGCCGATCAGCGCATCGCCGCGGAGGGCAGCGGCGTCGTCCTGCGCGGTGGCGACGCCGGCCTCGGGCAGCAGCGCGTAGGCCGCAGCGCCCTGCACCGGCTGCTGCGTCGCGGTCACGACGCTCAGCTCCGGCAACACGCCGATCTCGCGCATCAGGCTCAGCTCGAAAGCGCGCAGTGCCGTGCCCACCGCCGCCTCGTCGCCCGGCCCGAGCGAGGGCAGCGTCTGCGCGTACACGTCGAACAGCGCGACGTGCGGGTCGTGGCGAGCCACAAGCTTCATCAGCAGCTCGTTGAGGTAGAAGCCGTTGAAGAGCGCCGACCCGGTCGGCATCGCGCCGCCGCCCGCCCACTCCGCGCCACGCAGGCTCTGCACTTCGCCGGTCGCGTCGTCCGGTGCCGCGCGGCCGACGCTGACACTGAGGCGCTGGAACGGCAGCAACACCGAGCGCAACTGCGAGAACGGCCGCTTCGCGCCTTTCGCGGCCACGGCGATCCTGCCCTGCTCCCGGGTGAAGAGATCGAGAATCAGGCTCGACTCGCTCCAGTCGTAACGGTGCAGCACGAAGGCGGTCAGTGCGGCGTTCACGCGCGCCGGGGCGCGACGGGTCGGTCGCGTCGCCATCGCGGCGCTACTCGTAACCGTACGAGCGCAGGTGTGCTTCGTCGTCGGCCCAGCCGGATCGCACCTTGACCCAGAGTTCGATGAAGACCTTGGCGTCCAGGAGGCGCTCGAGGTCCTGGCGCGCCTCCGAACCGATCCGCTTGAGGCGTTCACCGCCGTTGCCGATCACCATGCCCTTGTGAGCGTCTCGTTCGACGACGATGCTCGCCGAGATCCGGCGCAGTTCGCCCTCTTCCTTGAAGTCGTCGATCACGACGGTCGAGGTGTAGGGCAGTTCGTCGCCGGTCAGGCGAAAGAGTTTCTCGCGGATGATCTCTCCCGCCAGAAAGCGGTCGTTACGATCCGTGAGCGCGTCTTCTTCGTACAGCCACGGCTGCGCCGGCAGGTAGGGCCGAACGATGCCGAGCAGGCGCTCCACATCGGCCGCCTTGCGGGCGGAGAGCGGCACGAACTCGGCAAAGGCATGTCGCACCTGCATCTCCTGCAGCCAGGGCGCCAGGTCGGCACGGCGCTGCACCGTGTCGAGCTTGTTGGCGATCAGGACCGCCGGTTTGCCCGCCGGCAGCAGCTCGAGGACCTTGGCGTCGTCGGCACCGAAGCGGCCGGCCTCGACGACGAAGAGCACCAGGTCGACGTCCGAGAGCACGCTGCGCACGGTGCGGTTCAGGGTGCGGTTGAGCGCGGCGCCGTGCCGGGTCTGGAAGCCGGGGGTGTCGACGAAGACGAACTGCGCGTCGGCGACGGTCCGGATGCCGGTGATGCGATGCCGGGTCGTCTGCGCCTTGTCGGAGGTGATGCTCACCTTCTGCCCGACGAGCGCATTCAGCAAGGTCGACTTGCCGACGTTCGGCCGACCGACGATCGCAACCGTCCCGCAGCGCGTGGCAGTCACCGGCTCGCGCGTTCGATCCGGCCCCGCCGGCGCGTCGTCGGTCATCGGCTCTTCACGACTGCAACGGTCCGCCAGGCTTGTCGTCGGTCTTGAGGGCATCGAGCATGCGGCGGGCGGCTTCCTGCTCGGCAACGCGGCGCGATCGGCCTTCGCCCGACTCGACGAGATGCAGCGCCGGCACCGCACATTCGACCTCGAAGGTCTGGGCATGCGCCTGCCCGCGGGTCGCGCTGATGCGGTAGGTCGGGACCGGCAGACGACGCGCCTGCAGCCACTCCTGGAGCTCGGTCTTCGCGTCCTTGGTCCAGCTCGCCACGTCGGTGGTCGCGATCACTTCGCCGAACAGGCGCCGCACGACGCCACGGGCGGCGTCGAACCCGCCATCGAGGAACGCCGCGCCGATCAGCGCCTCGAGCGCGTCGGCGAGGATCGACGCCCGCTGCGCACCGCCCCCGCGTGCCTCGCCTTCGCCGAGGTTGAGCACCTCGGACAAGCCGAGCAGCACCGCGACCCGGTGCAGGCTGTCTTCCCGAACCAGGTGGGCGCGCACGCGGGTCAGATCGCCTTCGTCCGAGCCGGCGAAGCGCTCGAAGAGCAGCCCCGAGATCGCGAGGCTCAACACGGCATCGCCGAGAAATTCGAGGCGCTCGTTGTGGTCGGAACCGAAACTGCGATGCGTGAGCGCGCGACGGATCAATGCCGGATCGGCGAAGCGGTGACCGATGCGATCCTGCAATGCGACTAGTGGGTTGTCCATGGATCTCAATCCTGCATGCGGCGGCAACCGGGCTCGAGGAACTGCCTCCCGGACCGATGCCGCGCGGAGCCGGCCGCGCTCAGTTCGACCGCCCTTCGTACTTGATGAGGAGGAAGACCGGGCTCACCAGTTCGATCTCCTTGTCGTACGAGAAGCTGATGACCACCTTGTCGTTTTCCTTGGTGACCTCGAGGTCCTTGCCCTTGATCG
>CAZZWY010000242.1:0-6773 GCA_964657785.1 uncultured Acetobacteraceae bacterium | reverse complement strand
CTCGTCCTGGCGCACGCCGGCGCCCGCGATCACCTGCCGCAGCACGGCCAGCACCCCGGCCATCACATCCGCCGAGGTGGCGGTCTTCACCGCGTGGACCACCTCGGGGCCCTGCATGACGACGGCATCGGTGTTGGTGCCGCCGACGTCGATTCCGATGCGATACATGTGCGCGCCTCGCCCGCTCAGAACCGGACCTTCGCCCCGAGGCCGAACGTGCGCGGCTGCGCCTGCGAACCGATGCCGTAGCCGAGGCCCGAGTAGGCAGCCGGGTTGTAGTCGGCGTAGTACTTCCTGTCGGTCAGGTTCTTGCTGAAGACATAGACCGTCCAGCGCTCCTTCGGCCCCGCGAGCGCCAGGCGCAGGTTGACGAGGTTCAACGCCGACTCGACGTCGGCGTTGTCGATCTGCCAGTAGCGCTTGCTGCGGTGCTCGACGTCGAGGCGCGCCGTCCCGGTCAGCCCGGCACCGACGTTGGCGCTGTACTGCACCCCGAGCGTGGCCTTCAGCGGCACGGCCTTGGGCGTGTAGTGGCCGACCGTCGACGGGTCGGCCGCGTTCGCCAAGATCCTGCTGTTGGTGGTGCCGAGGCCGCCGTCGAACTGCAGGCCGGCGATCGGTAGCCAGGTGAAATCGATGTCGACGCCGGCGATGTGGACGCGGTCGAGGTTGTTGATCAATTGCGCGCCGGTCGCGGCATTGACGTAGAAATACTGGAAGTTCTTCGAGTTGGCGTAGAAGACCGAGCCGTTCAGGAAGAGCCGCTTGTCGAGCAGGGTCGACTTCGCGCCGAGCTCGACGTTCTGCAGCGTCTCGTCCTTGAATTCGGGCAGGCCGGGCGCGTTGAAGCCGCCCGAGCGAAAGCCGGTGCTGTAGGTGCCGTAGGCGATCACATTGGGCGTGAGGTGCTGCGTGACGGTCACCTTCGGCTGGAGCGAATGGAAGGCCTTCTTGCGGTCCGCGTCGGCGTTCGTCGCGGCGCCCGGCCCGATGTCGGTCTGATGGCGCTCGTCGCGGTCGTAGCGCAGGCCGAGCGCGAGCGTGGTCGCGGTCGCGAAGTCCTGTTCGAGCTGGCCGAAGAGCGAGTAGGCGTTGTTGTCGTTGTGCTCGTTGCGGTCGATCAGCAAGGTGCCGGTGTCGTACTGCGAGCGCTCGGACGTGCTGTCGACGAAGGCCCGCGTCTCCAGATCGCGCCGGGTATGCAGGGCGAGCCCACCGGCGATCCAGCGAAACGGCTTGTCGTCCGCCGAGGTGAAGCGCACTTCCTGGCTCAAGGTCTTGACCGCGAGGTTCTGGCCCTGGCCGACCTGGATGCCGAGGCCGAGGAAGCCGCCGGGCAGGTCGACCGGGTTCGAGAAATCGAGGTCGCCGCGGTACTTCTCGGCGAGGTCGGTGTAGCCCGTGATCGCACTCAGCGTGCCGCCGGCGAGCGCGTATTGCGCCTTGAGGCTGAAGTCGTTGGTGTGGCCCTGGGTGCGGCCGAGGATGTTCGAGCGCGGCGCCTCGATGTCGTTGGCGTCGCCGCTCGCGACCCGGCCGTCCCAGGTCGAGCCGCCGACGTATTCGTTCAGGTTGGCGCGGAAATCGAGCTGCAGGTCGTCGGTCGCGAAGGCCAGCAGCTTGGCGCGCAGCGAGTTGTCGTGCGGGATCTTGTCGACCTTCTCGCCGAGATAAGTGTTCTCGATCAGGCCGCCCGAGTGACGCGACTCCCCGGCGATCCGGAAGAGCAGTTTGTTGTCGACGATCGGCCCGCTCACGCCGGCGGAGGCGCTGATGGCGCTGCCGTTGCCGACCTCGAGGCCGGCGAACCCTTCCAGCGTGTTGGTCGGCTGCCGGGTCTGGATCGTGATCGCGCCGCCGATCGCGTTGCGCCCGAAGAGCGCGCCCTGCGGCCCCTTCAGCACCTCGATGCGCTCGATGTCGAAGAGGTTCATCTTCAACTGCTTCTGGTTGTTCTGCGGCACGCCGTCGATCACGACCGCGACCGGCGAATCGGCGTTGTTGAGCTGCGAGACGCCGCGGATCGTCACGAACGAATTGGCGAACGTGAACGACTGGTCGAAGGAGACGTTCGGCGTCAGGTTGATGAAGTCCTGCGTCGAGGTGATGCCGGCCTGCTCGATCTGCCGGGCCGAAAAGCTCTTCACCGGAATCGGCACCTCCTGCAGCGCCTGGGCGCGACCCTGCGCGGTGACCGTCACCGTCTCGAGCACCGGCGGGCTCGAGGCGGCTGAAGCCGGGGCCGCGGGGGGCTGCGCGAAGGCCGGTGCCGACGCCGCGGCGAAGGCGACCGCGATCGCTTTGACGAACGGATTGGCGGTTCCCGGGCAGGGCGGCATGCAGACTCCTCGCAGCGTTGAGATCGGCGCGAGGGGCCGATCGATGCCGTCGAGTCTCGGCGATGGGCCGGCCGCCGGGAAGCGTGTCGAGGTGGGATGCGGCGGCGAAAAACGGGGGGTGGTGCCGCGACCGGCGTCAGGCGGGGGCGACGGACTTGCCGTTGACGACCGTCGCCTCGACCGCCCAGCCGGAGCCGTCGGCCAGTTGCCGAGCATCGCCGTCGGCCGTGACGACGGCGCCGATCTTGAGCTTCAGGCGCGCCAGGCCGTCCGGCTTCGTATGGATGAAGTCGCCGGTATCGAGCACCACGCCGTTCGCTGCCCCGTGGCGCGCGTAGTTGAAGCGCACGATGGTGCCGCGGTAGCCGGCGGCGGCCGTCGCGGATGGCTTCGAAGGCTTGCGGCCGTCGACCTCGAGCAGACGGCCGAACGCATGCACCGCATGCTCGGCGGCGCCCTTCGGCGACGGCCCGAGCAGCTCGGTCTCGACGCGCACGGTCTGCCCCGGGCGCACGCCCTCGAACGCGGCCGGCGACTCGCTGTCGTGCCGCTCGAAGACGATCTGTACCGGCGCGCCCTCTGCGCTCAGGAGGACGCCTTCGATCTCGCCCTTCGGACTGTAGATCGGGTGCTCGAAGCGAGCGTCGAGGATGGTTGCAAGCTTGCGGGTCATGGCGTGTTCTCGGTGCGAAGTCAGTCCCTCTACTTGGGAGGGCGACGCCGTTTCTCAAGCCGCGTGCAGGGGCAACACGCCTGAAAGATCAACGGATCGGCCACGGCGATGTCGCGCAGGGGCTCACCACTTTTTCGCGGCCGACCTCTTGAAAACTTTTCGGCGTGTTCATAGTTCCCGATCAATCCGGCGCGACCCGTTGCGCCGGTCCACCCCTTGAACGGAGGACATCATGTACGCAACCACTCTGACCCGTCCGGAAGCGCTCTTCGGTCACTTCGAGCGGCTGAGCCGGGAACTCGACGACGTCTTCGGCGTGGCCGGCCTGCCGCGCAGCATCCGCTCGGTGGCGGGCGGCGGCCTGCCGGCCGTGAACGTCGGCCGCACGTCGAAGAGCATCGAGGTCTACGCCTTCGCACCCGGGCTCGAACCGGCGAAGATCGAGGTGACGATCGACCGCGGCATCCTGCGGATCGCCGGCGAGCGCGCCTCCAGCATCCCGACCAACGATGCCAAGTTCAACGTCTACGCCCGCGAGCGCAGCACCGGCCGCTTCACCCGGACCATCGCCCTGCCGGAGGACATCGACCCGGCGCAGGTCGAGGCGACCTACCGCGACGGCGTGCTGAAGGTCAGCGTCGCCCGCCGCGAACCGGTCCAACCTCAGCGCATCGCCGTGCAGTGAATCGGGGCTTCCGCGCCTCACGACATTTCACCGAAAGGAGAACCATCATGACCGACAAGTCCACTCAAGTCACCCGCACTACCGCAGGGCAGCGCCCCGCGCAGGAAGCCGAGCAGCGCTCGGTTCAGCCGGCCGTGGACGTCATCGAGAACGAATCGGGCATCACGCTGCTCGCCGACATGCCCGGCGTGTCGAAGGAAGAGCTCGAGCTCAAGGTCGACGGCGATTCGCTCTGGATCGAAGGCCTCGCGAAGCCCCAGACCCCTGAAGGCCTCGAGCCGCTCTGGGCCGAGGTGCAGGTGGCCCGCTACCGCCGCAGCTTCACCTTGAGCCGCGAACTCGACACCTCGCGCATCGAGGCCAACCTCAAGGACGGCGTGCTCACGCTCCGGATTCCGAAGCAGGCGCACGCCCAGCCGCGACGGATCGAAGTCGTCAGCGGGTGAGGTGACGGAAAAGATCGCATGAAGACAGGGGACCGGGGCCGCCCCGCCCCCGTCCCGCCGATGACGACCTAAGGCGCGCTCGGCGCCTTCCCCGACGAGGGTGGCGGCGGCATTTTGGTCGCCGACGATGCAGCGCTGTCGGCGATGCCGGCACTGCTCGCCGGCGTCGGTTTGCCCATGCTGCACCCCGCGACCGCCGCGAGCAGTGCGATCGCGGCAGCGACGCGCCAGCCGGCGCCGGAAGGCGGCGCTTCGCTCATCCGAGACTGCCTCACGCCGGTGACACCAGTTGATCTCGCAGCGGCAGCTGGCGGATCCGCTTGCCGGTGGCCGCGTGGATCGCGTTCATCAGCGCCGGCGCCATCACCGGCACGCCCGGCTCGCCGACACCGCCCATCGGCACGTCGTAGGTCGACGGCATGATGTGGACGACGATCTTCTTCGGCGCGAGCGTCATGCGGGCCACTTCGAACTGGTGGAAGTTGTCCTGCTCGGCCCGGCCGTTCTTGAAGGTGATCTCGCTCACCACCGCCTGGCTCAGGCCCATCACGCAGGCGCCCTCGATCTGCGAGCGGATGCGGTCGGGGTTGACCTGCGGCCCGCAGTCGACGGCGACGTCGATGCGCGGGATCATGATCTCGCCCTTCGCATCCACACTCACCTCGACCACCGCTGCCACGTAGGTGACGAAGCTGTAGTGGGCCGCGAGCCCCAGGCCCTGGCCCGCCGGCATCTTGCGGCCCCAGCTCGCCTCCTGGGTCGCGCGCTCGACCACCCGGCGGAGGCGCCCGGTGTCGATCGGGTAGCGGTCGGGCGACTCGCCATGGTTCCAGGTCTCGCCGATCTTGCGCGGGTCGATCAGGCGGTCGTTGCCGAGCAGGCCGAGCAGGTACTCGCGGTGGTCCTTGCCCTGCGCCTGCGCGAGCTCGGCGATGAACGACTGCGAGGCGAAGGCGTGCTGGATGTTGTTGACCGACCGCAGCCAGCCGATGCGCGCATGCGCCGTCGCGGCCGGGTTCTCGATCCGCACGTTGGGAATCGCGTACGGCAGCCCCACCAGCCCGAGGCCGAGCTCGAACGGCGCGAGCTGCTTCGGATCGGGGGCGAAGATCGAGACGATCGTCGGCTCCGCCGTCCGGTGCAGCCACGCCGTGACCTTGCCGTTCGCATCCAGCCCGGCTTCGACGTGCTGGGCCGAGACGGTGTGGAAGTAGTCGTGGTGCAGATCGTCTTCGCGGGTCCAGGTGAGCTTCACCGGCGTGCCGCCCAGCTCGCGCGAGATCAGCGCCGCCTCGACGACGAAGTCGGCCTTCGACTTGCGACCGAAGCCGCCGCCAAGCAAGGTCACGTTGACCTTCACCTGTTCCGGCGCGAGGTTCAGGCGCTTGGAGACCCGGTCGTGCGCCGCCTGGGGCGACTGGCTCGGCGCCCAGATCTCGCAGACGCCGTCGACAATCCGGGCGGTGGCCGCCGGGGATTCCATCGACGCGTGCGCATAGTGCGGCACGTAGTAGTTCGCTTCGACCTTTTTCGCGGCCTTGCCGAGGGCGGCGTAGGTATCGCCCTCGTTGCGCACTTCCTTGCCGCCGGTCTGCAGCACCGCGGCTTCGAGTTCGCGGCGGAACACCACCGAGTCGTAGCTCGCGTGCACGCCGTCGTCCCAGTCGATCTTCAGCAGGCTGCGTCCCTTGATCGCCGCCCAGGTGTCGCGCCCGACCACGACGATGCCGCCGATCGGCTGGAATTCCGAAGGCGGCGGCGTGCCCTCCATCGCGAAGACCTTCATCACGCCGGGCACCTTGAGCGCCTCGGCCGCGTCGAAGCTCCTGACCTTGCCGCCGAGCACCGGGGGGCGCGCGATCACGGCATACACCATGCCGGGCAGGCGGGTGTCGATGCCGTACTGGCTCTTGCCGGTGACGATCACCTCGCCGTCGGTGAGGAAGGTATCGACCTTGCCGATGTAGCGAAAGCGCGAGGGGTCCTTCAACTTGAGCGACTCGCGTGCCGGCACGTCGAGCTTCGCCGCGGCGAGCGCGAGCGCGCCGTAGCCGAGCTTGCGACCGCTCGCCTTGTGGACCACCTCGTGGTTGCGGGCCATGACCTGGTCGACCGGCACGCGCCAGCGCGTCGCAGCCGCCTGCTCGAGCATCTGCCGCGCGCTCGCGCCGCAGCGGCGCATCGGTTCGAACCAGTGGCGCGTGGTGCGGGAGCCGTCGGTGTCCTGGTTGCCGTACTTCACCTCGTCGCCGGGCGCCTGGACGACCCGCACCTTCTTCCAGTCGGCCTCGAGCTCGTCGGCGACGATCTTCGGCATGCTGGTGCGAACGCCCTGCCCCATCTCCGAGCGGTTGACGACGATGCTGACGATGCCGTCGGGGGCGATCGAGACGAACACCTTCGGGCTTTCCTGGGTGCCGTGCGGCATGCCGTCGGCGCCGTATTTCGCCGGCTCCTCGGCGGCGAAGCCGAACTTCGGAATGCCGATGGAGAGCACCAGGCCGGTGAGCGGCGCGGCCTTGAGGAAGGACCGGCGGCTGCTGCCGAGGGCTTGGCGACGTGCGGCCTGCTTCATCAGGTTCATGCCGTTTCTCCCTTCATACCGGCCGCGGTCTTGATCGCGGTCTTGA
>CAZZWY010000241.1:3292-6794 GCA_964657785.1 uncultured Acetobacteraceae bacterium | reverse complement strand
GCCATACACCGTTTCGGTCGGAAACGCCACGAGCTCGCCGGCGGCGAGGCGCTCGGCGGCGCGCGCGACGGCCGCCGGGTCGAATCCGTCCAGCAGCGTCTTCACCGACCCGTGTTCGCGAACGGAGAACGGCGCGCCACGCCGCTCACCAGCCTTCGATGCCGAGCAGCGCGGCGGCGCGGCGCGCGACGGTGTCGGCAGCCTCCGCGGTGGCGGCGGTGACGGTGAGGTGGCCCATCTTGCGGCCCGGGCGGGCGGTGGCCTTGCCGTACAGGTGCAGGTGGACGCCGGGCAGCGCGAGCACGCCCGGCCAGTCGGGTTCGGTCGTACCGGCCTCCCCCCACAGGTCGCCGAGCAGATTCAGCATGACGCAGGGCGAATGCAACCGGGGCGCGGGCAGCGGGGCGCCGCTCAGCGTGCGGACCTGCAGGTCGAACTGCGAGACGTCACAGGCGTCGATGCTGTAGTGGCCCGAGTTGTGCGGCCGGGGCGCCATCTCGTTGGCGACGAGCGCGCCGTCGTCGAGGATGAAGAACTCCACGCACAGCACCCCGACGTAGCCGAGCGTCTCGACGACGCGCCGCGCCGCCTCGACGGCACGGGCCTGCGCACCGGCCGGCAGCGCCGCCGGCACGCGGGTCATCGCGAGGATGCCGTCGCGATGGACGTTCTGCTGCACCGGCAGCTCGACGATCGCCCCCGCCGCGCTGCGGGCGACGATCACGCTCAACTCGGCGGCGAGCGGCAGTCGCTGCTCGAGCACGCAGGAAACGCTGCCGAGCGCGGCCCACGCCGCGGCAAGCTCGGCCCGGTTCGCGACCCGGCGCTGGCCCTTGCCGTCGTAGCCGAGCCGCGTGGTCTTGAGGATGCCCGGCAGCAGCGCCTCCGGCACCGCGCCCAGCTGTGCCTCGGTCTCGATCACCGCATGCGGCGCGCACGCCACGCCGCTGCGGCCGAAATGCGCCTTCTCGGCGGCGCGGTCCTGGCACACGGCGACCGCTGGCGCGCTGGGCGCCACCGGCACGCGCTCGGCGAGCCAGCGCAGCGCCTCGGCCGGCACGTTTTCGAACTCGGTCGTGACCGCGGCGCAGAGCGCGGCGAGCCGGGCCAGACCCTCCGGCGCGAGATAGGGCGCCTCGATGTGGTGATGCGCGATCAGCCCGGCGGGGCTCGACGGATCCGGGTCGAGCACGGCCGTCGCGTAGCCGCTGCGCTGCGCCGCGTGCACGAACATGCGCGCGAGCTGGCCGCCGCCCATCACGCCGAGCGTCGCACCCGGCGGAATGAAGGCGGGCGGGGCGCCGAGGCTCACTTGAGCTCGGCCGTCATCGCCCGCGCCGCCGCGGTCTGGCGCTCGCGATAGGCCTCGAGCGCGGCGCGCAGGCGCGGCTCGGCAGTCGCCCGCATCGCGACGCAGAAGAGCGCCGCATTCGCCGCCCCGGCCGCGCCGATCGCGAAGGTGGCCACGGGAATCCCGCGCGGCATCTGGACGATCGAGTGCAGCGAATCGACGCCCTGCAGATGCCGGCTCGCGACCGGCACGCCGAGGACCGGCACCGTCGTCTTCGCGGCCAGCATGCCGGGCAGGTGCGCGGCCCCGCCGGCACCGGCGATGATCGCGAGCAGGCCGCGGTCGGCCGCGGCGGCGGCATAGGCGAAGAGATCGTCGGGCATGCGATGCGCCGAGACGACGCGCGCTTCGTGCGCGATGCCGAACTCGGCGAGAATTTCGGTGGCGACGCGCATCGTGTCCCAGTCGCTGCTGGAGCCCATCAGCACGCCCACCGTCACGGGCGAACTGCTTGGGGACGAATTACTCAAGGGTCGCTTTCGGATGCGGCAAAGTCACTGAATTGTAGGCGGCACGCGCCATCTGACCGGGCAGAGCGCGGGCTTGACGCCTCACCCCGAAGCGAGAGAACCATGCTCGACATTTCCATGCAGAACTTCGAAACCGACCTGATCGCAGCGTCGGACCGGCAGCCCGTGCTGCTCGACATCTGGGCGCCGTGGTGCGGCCCCTGCAAGAGCCTCGGGCCGGTGCTGGAACGCCTGGAGACCGCCTACGCCGGCCGCTTCACGCTCGCCAAGCTCAATTCCGACGAGCAACCCGAGATCGCGGGGCAGCTCTCGCAGATGTTCGGCGTTCGGAGCATCCCCTTTTGCGTGATGTTCAAGGGGGGCCAGCCGGTCGACGGCTTCGTCGGCGCGCTGCCCGAGGCGCAGATCCGCGCCTTCCTCGACAAACACGTGCCGAGCGCCGAGGAAGTCGCCGCGGAGGACGGGCTCGAGGACGCCGAGGCCCTGCTGGCCGAGGGCGACGAGGCGAGCGCGATCGAGAAGCTGCAGGAAGCGGTCGCGGTCAACCCCGCCAACGACGCCGCGCGGTTCGAGTACTTGCGCGCCCTGCTGACGGCAGGCCGCATCGAGGAAGCCCGCAGCGCCTATCAGCCGGCCGTCGGTCGCGTCATCCCCGACGTTCGTCTCGTCGCCTGCGGCCACTGGCTCGAGGCGATCGACGCAGCGGCCCGCGCGCGCACGCCCGAGGCGCTCGCCGCGGCGATCAGCGCCGACAAGCGCGACTTCGCCGCCCGCTTCGAGCTCGCCCAGACCCACTTCGCCGCGCAGCGTTTCACCGCCGCGATGGACGAACTGCTGGAAATCGTGATGCGCGACAAATCCTGGCGCGACGGCCTCGCGCGCAAGAATTTCGTCGCGATCCTCGAGGTGATGGACGGTCCGGCGAAGTCCAGCACCGAGGCCACCGCGACCAAGGGTGTCGTCGAACTTCAGTTGAGCGCCACGGCGCCGCGCGCGGATTCGGTCAAGGACGCGTACCGGCGCAAGTTGAGCATGGCGGTGTTCTGACCGGAGCCGCCGGAGACCGGGGACTGCCTCAGCGCACCGCCCTGGCCGTGCCCAGTACGCCGAGGTGCGGCTCGAGCGCGCCGACCAGCGCCGCGACGATCCGCCGCTGCTCCCGGCGGTGCCCCGCGGCAGCGCTGTCCGCGTGGGCTTGCTGCACCCCCGCGCGACCCGGCTCGCCGAGCAGGGCCCAGACCTGCGCCAGCCGCCGATGGGCGAAGACGCGGTCGACAAAATGCCCGGCGGGATTGAGCTGCAGCTCGGCGGCCGCGGCGTGCCGCCGGGCGCGCTCCAGGTCGCCGGCCGCGGCGTGACACCAGGCCCGGTCGGCGAGCAGGTCGGCTTCGAGGGTGCGGCGCAGTCCCTGGTCGAGCGAGGCGTCGAAGTGCGCGTCGTAGAGCGCGATCGCCTCGCGCGGGCGGTCGAGCACCGCGAGGATCTGCGCCCGCAGCATCGGCGCGAGCGCCTGCAGGCTCGTCGTGCCGACGAAGCGGTCGAAGTGCAGGGCCGAGTCGGCGCTCATCAGCGCGTGCCGGCTGTCGACCGCGGAGACGCCGTCCAGCAGCACGTTCTGGCGGAGCAGGGCCGCGTGCAGCCAGGACGAGTTGTGCAGCATCGCGCCGAGCGTCGCGTCGTC
>CAZZWY010000241.1:0-3282 GCA_964657785.1 uncultured Acetobacteraceae bacterium | reverse complement strand
GGCGCCGGGTCGCGGCGTACCACGGCTGGGCCAGGTCGAGGCGGCCCGCGAAATGGAACGCCTGTGCGCTCACCAGGCAGGCCCGCGAGCGCGCGCCGTGGTGTTCGGCATCGGCGAGCTGCAGCGCCCGCGCGAGGTGGCTCGCCATCGTCTCGAACGACGCGTCGAGGTAGGCCATGTGCGCCGCCCAGGCCGCCGTCAGCGCCGCGAGCTGCGACTGTCCCGATGCATCCGCCAGCGCCTTGGCGCGGAGGATCTTGGCGGCCGCCTCGGGTCCCATCTCGCTGAAATGGCAGGCAATGCCCTCGCAGAGATTGACCCACACCGCGATCGCGATGTTCGGCCGGCGGTCGTAGCGCAAGCGCAGGTCGCGCAGGACCTCGCTCGCCTGGTCCGCCGCGCCCTGGCGCGCGAGATAGACCGCCCGTTCGGCGCGGGCGCAGTCGGCATCGACCCGCGTCGGCGCGGCGGCGATCCGGGCGTCGAGTCCGCGCAGCAGGCGCGACGTCGTCAGCGCGTGAGCCGCCACAAGGCCTCCTGGTAGCGTTCGGCGGTCTTCTGCACGACCTCGGGCGGCAGCGGCGGTGCCGGCGCGCGCTTGTTCCAGGGCGCGCCGCCCGGGCGCGCCTGCTCGAGCCAGTCTCGCACGAACTGCTTGTCGTAGCTGGGCGGATTGGCACCCGGCGAATACCCCTCGACCGGCCAGAAGCGCGACGAATCGGGGGTCAGCACCTCGTCCATCAGGGTCAGGGTGCCGTCCGCGTCGAGGCCGAACTCGAACTTGGTGTCGGCAATGATCACGCCCTTGGCGAAGGCCATCGCCGCCGCCCGGGTGTAGAGGCGGATCGAGAGTTCGCGGATGCGGGTCGCGAGCGCCTCGCCGAGGATGGCGCAGGTCTGCGCGAAATCGATGTTCTCGTCGTGGTCACCCATCGCCGCCTTGGTCGCGGGGGTGAAGATCGGCGCGGGCAGCGGGCTCGCGTTCGAGAGCCCGGGCGGCAGGTCGACGCCGCAGACCGAGCGGCTCTGCTGATACGCCTGCCAGCCGCTGCCGGCGAGGTAGCCGCGCACGACGGCCTCGACCGGCAGCGGCTTCAGGCGCTTGACGAGCATCGCCCGGCCGCGCACCTGATCGCGCTCGCCGGCGGTGACGACGGAGAGCGGATCCTCGCCGGTCAGGTGGTTCGGGACCACGTCGGCGAGCGCCGCGAACCAGAAGAGCGCCATCTCGGTCAGGAGCCGGCCCTTGCCGGGAATCGGCTCGCCCATGACGACGTCGAACGCGCTCAGGCGGTCGGTCGCGACCATCAGGAGCCGGTCTTCGCCGACGGCATAGTTGTCGCGCACCTTGCCCCGGGCGACGAGCGGCAGCGAGGTGATCGAAGTAGTGAGCAGCGCGCCCGTCATGGAGCCCCCGGCGATGTGGTGCCCGCGATTGTAGTGAGCCACCCCCTGCCGACCGCCCCACCCGCACCCCGGAGGCGCGGGGGCGCGGACCCCCTCAACCGGCGCTGGTCAGGCCGTGCTGGATGCAGTACTTCGTCAATTCGATGTTGTTGCGCCAGCCGGTCTTCGTGAAGATGCGGGCCCGGTAATTCGCGACCGTCTTCACCGACAGGTTCATCGCATCGGCGATCTGCGAGGCCCGCAGCCCGGAGGCGATGAGCTGCATGACACGGTATTCCTGCGTCGTCAGCGCGTCGTGCAGCTGCCCCGCCGGTTTCGAGCCATCGAGCATGCCGAGCAGGCGGTCGGCCATCTCGGCAGTCACGTAGCGCCCGCCCTGCAGGAGCCGGCTGATCGCGAGCATCAGTTCGTCGCCGGTGCGGTCCTTGCTAAGATAACCGGCGGCGCCCATCTGCATCACCCGCTGCGCGTGCGTTGCCTCGCTGCTCTGGCTCAGCACCAGGATCGGCACGCCGCGCGCCGCGCGCAGCATCGACGACAGCGCCTCGGTTCCCTGCGCGTCCGGCAGCGACAGGTCGAGCGTGATCAGGTCCGGGTGCAGGCGGGTCAGGCGCTCGCGGGCCTCGGCGATCGTGTCGGCCTGCTCGATCTCGGCGCCCGGGCTGGCACTCTGGATCAGGCCGACCACACCGAGCCGAACGACCGGGTGGTCGTCGACCACCAGAACCTTGAGCGGCTTGGCCGCCCCGCCCTCGAGCCCGAGGTTGGCCGAGAGTGAAAAACTCTGCAAGGTGCTGGAGGGTGGCATCACATTCTTTTTCTTTTATGGGCGAACAGGCCCCGATTTCGGGGATTGAAAACCTACGATTTTAAGGGTTCGAGTTATCGGAAAGATAGCGCTCGATGGGTTCGCGAGCGGTCGACGCGCGCCACCGCGTCACCCGAGCGAGCGCGCTTCGAGCGCCGCGGCCAGGCGCGCCGAAAAGTCCACCAGCGCCTCGTGCAGTTCCCGCGCCTGGGCGGCCAGCCCGCCGGCATCGCCGTGCGCATGCAGTCGCTGCTCGAGCGCCTGCGCCTGTCCGGCGATGCGCGAGGCGCCGATCGTCGCCGCGGCGCCTCGGATCGAATGGCAAAGCGCCTCCCAGCGCGTCAGGCTCTCGGGCGACGGCGGCGAGAGCAGCGACGGCTCGCCCCGCGCGTAGGACTCGACGAAACGCTCGAGCACCTGCGCCAGGAATTCCGCCTCGCCGCCGACGTTGCTCAGCGCCACCGCCACCTCGAGCCCGTCGATGCTGCGGTACTTCTCGAGAAGCTGCGCGCCGGCCGGCGTCTGCGGCGTCGCGGTGCGCTGCGCAGGCGCCGGGACGTCGGGCGCCGGCAGCCAGCGCAGCAAGGTGGCGTAGAGCCGGTCGGGGATCACCGGCTTGGCGACGTGATCGTTCATGCCGGCCTCCAGGCATGCCGCACGGTCTTCCCAGAACGCGTTCGCGGTCATCGCGACGATCGGCACTTCCGGCCGGCCCTCGCGACGCCGGATCTGGCGCGCCGCCTCCAGGCCGTCCATGCCGGGCATCTGGATGTCCATCAGGACCAGGTCGTAGCGGCGCGACGTCACCATCTCGATCGCCCGCGACCCGTTCTCCGCCGTGTCGACCGTCAGCCCCGCCGCGCTCAGCAGCTCCTGGGCGACCTCGCGATTCACCGGGTTGTCCTCGACGATGAGCACCGTCTGCCCGGCATGCGCCCGGCGCAGGGTTACGGCCTGACAGAAACCAACGCGGTCGGCGCTGGCATCTACCGCGACAACTATCTCGCCAAGCCGGCGTCGACCGGGCGGGCGGGGATTGAACTGGCGCGCGAGGTCCATCCACGAGC
>CAZZWY010000240.1:0-6821 GCA_964657785.1 uncultured Acetobacteraceae bacterium | reverse complement strand
GGCCGAGCGTCGCGCCCCAGAGGCCGAACCAGCCGTGGGTGTCGCGAACCCAGCGGACGACGGTGGCGCGGCGCGAGCGACGCCCGGCGCGAGCGGTGTCGGTCGCGGCCGGCGGCGGCGCGTCGAGGGTGGAAGTCTGAGTGGTCATCGGAATCGATCGAGTCTGGAGGAGGGTGGGAACACGGACAAGCGCGATCAGGTGTCGCTCCACTGCCGCATCAGGTTGTGATAGCAGCCGACCAGCGTGCGGCGGGCCGCGTCGTCGGCGGCGGTCCGGTTCAGGCGCTGGATGGCGCTGTCGAGGTCGAAGAGCAGGCTGCGCTGCGCGTCGTCGCGCACCAGGCTCTGCACCCAGAAGAAGCAGGCAAGACGGGTGCCGCGGGTGATCGGCGTCACCTGGTGCAGGCTCGTCGCGGGATAGACGACGAGGTCGCCGGCGGCGAGCTTGACGGCGTGGGTGCCGAAGGCGTCCTGCACCTCGAGTTCGCCGCCGTCGTAGTCGGCCGGGTCGGCGAGGAACAGCGTGGCCGAGACGTCGGTGCGGATCTTCCGCCCGGTGTGCGGCTGGATGCGCACGCTGCCGTCGACGTGGGGACCGAATCGCATGCCGACACCGTAGCGGTTGAACATCGGCGGATAGACCTCGTTCGGCAGCACCGCGCTGATGAAGAGCGGGTGGCGCTCGAGCGCCGAGAGCACGATCGCCTGGCACGCGGCCGCCACCTGCGACCGCTCGTCGATCTGCTCGTTGAACTTCACCGGCGCGCCCTGGTAGCCCGCCGAGACCCGGCCGTCGACCCAGGCGTCGCCGGCCGCGGCCAGCCGCTGCCGGAGCGCGGCGAGGGGCTCGGCGCCGAGCGCGGCGGGGATCGTGACCAGCATCAGAGGTGAGAGATCACAGGTGGTAGAAGACGCTCAACATCGCCATGCGCCCGGTGCCGGGCACGCCGCGGCCGCCGTCGGACGGGATCAGCGTGTCGTAGTAGAGCTTGTTGGTCAGGTTGAAGACATTGAGCCGGACCTCGAAAGCGCGCTGGCGATACGCGAGCGTACCGTCCCAGCGCACGTAGCCGGGCACCTGGACGAGGTTGGTGTTGTTCACGTAGCGGCTGCTCTGCCAGGCCCCGCCGCCGCCCACTTCCCAATGCGGCAGGAATTCGTAGGTGCTCCAGATCGTCGCCGAATGCCGCGGCGTGTTGAGCGGCACCTTGCCCTGGGTGCCGACGGCGATGGCGTCGACGATCTCGGCATCGAGGAAGCTGTACCCGGTGTAGACCTTCCAGCCTTTGGCGAGCCGCCCCGAGGCACCCGCCCGCAGGCCGCGAACCTCGACGGTGCCGGTGGCGGTGTAGGTGCCGTCCGCGCCCTGCGCCCGCGAGTCGTACTGGGTGATCTTGAACGCAGCCGCATCGAGTGCCACGTCGCCGCCCGCCAGGTCCCACTTGCCGCCGAGCTCGTAGGCGCGGTTGTGCTCGGGCGGCAGCGGTGCGGTCGTGCCGGTGGTGATCGTCAGCTGCTCGAGCGACGGGTTGAACGACGTGCTGTAGCTCGCGTAGTACGACTGCGACTCGGTCGGTTGCCAGAGCGGCCCGAGGCGCACGCTGTTGAAGCTCACCGTCTGGTCGACCCGCGGCAAGGTGGTGTTGCCGGCGGTGTTGGTCGCGTTCAGCGTGTTGCTGACCGACGCCTGATAGCGGTCGTGGCGCAAGCCGCCGACCACCTTCCAGGTCGGCGCGAGCTGCAGCGTGTCGTTGAGGTAGGCGGCGATCGTGTTGGCCGAGCTCTGCGCCAGGTTGCCGGTGGACCGCGCGACCGCGGCCGGCGATGCGGCGTAGCCCGGGTCGACCAGCGGTTCGCAGGCGACGTAGCCCGCCGTCCCGGTCGGCGGGTTGAGCGCGACACCGTTGCAGCTGCCGTTGCGGTAGTAGGCCTGGTTGACGTAGCTGTCGTGGCCGAGTTCGAGGCCGGCGAGCAGGGCGTGCCTGAACGGTCCGGTGGCGGCCTCGAGCGCGAGTTCGGTCTGGTTGAAGAGCGACTTGTCGTGGATGACACGGTCGTGGCTCTGCAGGCGCACCGCCAGCTGCTCGAGCGGCAGCGAACTCGTCGCCGCGGGCACGAGCGCCGTGAAGCCGCGGGCACCCACCGTGCCGAGCGTGTTCGACGCGGTCTCGACCGCATTGATCCGAACGTCGTTGTAGGCAGTCTGGTTGCGCAAGGTCGCGGTCGGCGAGAGCTTCGTCTCGACCCCCGCCGAGAGCGCGATCACGTCCTGGACCAGCCGGTCGTCGGTGAAGCCGTAGAACGTGTCGCGGTCGACCTTCACCGGGGCGCCGTTCAAGGGCGAGACGCCGTAGTCGGGCATGTCGTGGTTGTGCAGGAGCAGCGCCGACAAGGTGATCTCGGTCGGCGTGCCGATGCCGAGCTTGAGCGAGGGCGCCAGGCCGAAGTCGCGGTTCTTCATCTCGTCGCGCGTCGTCGGCTTGCCGTTCTGCGCCATCGCGCTAACGCGGAACGCCGCGGTATCGGTCAGCGGCCGGTCGACGTCGAGCGTGGTGCGGACCAGCCCGTTCGTCGTCACCGACGCCGAGACATCCAGCGACGGCGTCAGCGACGGCTTCTTCGTCACCTGGTTGATGACGCCGCCGGTCGAGCCGCGGCCGAAGAGCATCGACGACGGCCCCATCAGCACCTCGACCGAGTCGAGCGCGAAGAGGTCGCGGTAGTACTGGCCGCGGTCGCGGAATCCGTCGAGGTAGACGTCGGTGCGCGCGGTGAAGCCGTTCAGGTTGATGTTGTTGCCGATCTGCCCGCCCTCGGCGCCGCCGAGGGTGATGCCGGGCACGTTCCTGAGCGCGTCGGCGAGCGAAGTCGCGCCCTGGGTCTGGAGCATCGCCTTGTTGATGACGGTGATCGACTGCGGCGCGTCGCGAAGATTGGCGGGCAGCTTGTTCAGCGAACTCGTGCCCGAGGTGAAGGTCTCGTCGTCACGCTGCGACTGGACCAGCACCGGCGGCAAGGTCGCGGCGGCGACCTCGACCTTGCTCTTCGGCGATGCCTCGACCGAAGCAGCGGCCGGAGGCTGCGCCTGGCTGAGCGGCGCGCCGGCGAAGAGCGCCAGCACGGCAGTGGCAAGCGGTGTGAGCGGAAGGAGACGGCGGGTCATGGGAGTAGGGGCGCAGCCGAGGCACCGGAGCACCCGACCGAACCACAGTAATGCGAATCGCTCTCATTCTAGTTCCATCCCGCGAACGTGCGGATGAGAGCCATCCGGGCTCAACTCGCGCGGGCGAGCACCGACGCCAGCCGGCGCAGCCGCGGTGCGACCATCGGCATCGTGAGCATCGTGCTGCCGACCGCCATCAGCAGCAGCGCGGTGAAGGTCGACGGCGTGATGATGGCCTTGTCGAGCAGCACGTTCGCGAAGATGATCATGATCAGCGCCTTGGTCTGCAGCAGCCAGCCGATCAGCGAGGCCTCGCCGGGCCCCCAGCCCAGGAGGCGGCCTGCCGCCTGCACCCCCAGCAGCTTGCCTGCGACCGACGCCACGAGCAGCCAGGCCGCTGCGAGGAAGACGGCGGCGCCGCCGACGCCCCAGTTCGTGCGCAGGCCGGTGCTGAGGAAGAACACCGGCATCACGAACAAGAGCACGTGGTGACGCAGCAGGTCCATCTGCGCCCGGTCGAACCAGCGTGCGTCCATGACCGCGCCGGCGATGAACGCGCCGACCATGAAGTGCAGCCCCGACCAGTCGGCCCCGAAACCGCAGGCGGCGAGCCAGATCAGGCCGCAGATCCAGCGGTCGCCGGCCGCAAGGCGCGGCATGAGCTTTCGGAACGCCCAGCTCGCCGCGGCGAACGCGAGCAGAAAGAAGAGCTGCTTGCCGACGCGCTGCCAGTCCATCAGGATCAGCGCGAGCACCGCCCAGATCGCGATGTCGTCGAGGCTCGCGTAGCGCAGGATGCGCTGCCCAACCGGCAGGCGAAGGATCTCGAGCTTCTCGAGGAAGAGGACGAGGATCGGCAATGCGGTGACCGCGCAGGCCATGCCGACGCCGAGGACGAACTGCCACGGCGCGGCGGCGCCATTGCCGACCCAGCCCGGCATCGCGAGCATCGCGATCGCCGCGCCGCCCCCGAAGACGAGCGGCGTGCCGAGCGCGAGACCGGCCGTGATGCCGCTCTCGCGCCGGAAGCGCCAGGCCTCAGAGAGGTCGAGCTCGATGCCGGCGATCCAGACGAAGAGCATCACCCCCCACCAGGCGACGCCGTTGAGCGCCTGGACCACGGGCGGCGCGAAGACGAAGCGGTAGTAGTCGGGCCACACCGCGCCGAGGACGCCCGGGCCGAGCGCGATGCCGGTGACGATCTGCACGACCACCAGCGGCGCCCAGAAATCGGTCCGGAAGATCCGCCAGACGAGGTAGGGCACCGCCAGGATGATCAGCATCGCGAGCAGAAAGATTTCGGAGGTGTTCATCGCCGGGGCCGGATGTTACGTGGCGCCGGTGGAGGCATCATCGAGGCCATGAAGATCGCGACCTTCAACATCAACGGCATCAACGGCCGCATCGCTTCGCTGACGCGCTGGCTGGCGGAATCCCAGCCCGACGTCGTCTGCCTTCAGGAGCTGAAGACGCCGTCGGAGTCGTTTCCCGAAGCCGCCGTCCGCGACGCGGGCTACGGCGCGATCTGGCTCGGCCAGAAGTCGTGGAACGGCGTGGCGATCCTGCAGCGCGGCGGCGACGACCCGATCGAGGTTCGCCGCGGCCTGCCGGGTGACGCTGCCGACACGCAGAGCCGCTACCTCGAGGCGGCCTGCGGCGGCATCGTCGTCGCCTCGCTCTACCTGCCCAACGGCAACCCGCAGCCCGGGCCGAAGTTCGACTACAAGCTCGCCTGGATGGAGCGGCTGATCGCCCACGCCGCGGGGCTCCTCGCGGCGAAGGTGCCGGCGGTGCTGGCCGGCGACTACAACGTCGTGCAGAGCGACGACGTGGTCGACATCTATTCGGCCAAATCCTGGAAGAAGGACGCGCTGCTGCAGCCCGAGACCCGCGCGGCATTCCGGCGCCTGCTCGACCAGGGCTGGACGGATGCCATCGCCGCGAGCCATCCGGGCGAGGCGATCTACACCTTCTGGGACTACTTTCGCGACCGCTGGTCGAGGAACGCGGGCCTGCGCATCGACCACCTCCTGCTCAGCCCGTCGGTCGCACCCCGGCTCGTCGATGCGAACGTCGACCGCGAGGTCCGCGGCCGCGAGAAACCGAGCGACCACGCGCCGACCTGGGTCGAACTGGCCGACCCGGCCTGAGCGGCTACTTGCCGGTGGGCGAGTAGATCTGGTCGAACACGCCGCCGTCGTCGAAGTGGGTCTTCTGCGCCGCGCGCCAGCCGCCGAAGTCGGCGTCGACGGTGAGCAGCTTCAGGGCCGGGAACTGCTTCGCATACTTCGCCGCGATGGCCGCGTCGCGCGGCCGGTAGTAGTTCTTCGCCGCGATCTCCTGGCCTTCGGGCGAGTAGAGCGCCTCGAGGTAGGCGGTCGCGACCTTCCGCGTGCCGTGCTTGTCGACGTTCTTGTCGACGACCGCGACCGGCGGCTCGGCGAGGATCGAGAGGCTCGGCGTGACGATCTCGAACTTGTCCGGGCCGAGCTCCTTGACCGACAGGTAGGCTTCGTTCTCCCAGGCGATCAGCACGTCGCCGATGCCGCGTTCGACGAAGGTGGTGGTCGAGCCCCGGGCGCCCGAGTCGAGCACCTTGGTGTTGGCGTAGAGGCCCTTCACGAAGGCTTTCGCGGTCTCGGCATTACCGCCCGGGCGCTTCAGCGCGTAGCCCCAGGCGGCGAGGTAGTTCCAGCGCGCGCCGCCCGAGGTCTTCGGGTTCGGCGTCACGATCTCGACGCCCGGCTTGAGCAGGTCGGGCCAGTCGGCGATTCGCTTCGGGTTGCCCTTGCGGACCAGAAAGACGATGGTCGACGTGTAGGGCGCGGCGTTGTTCGGCAGGCGCTTCTGCCAATCGGCCGCGATCAGGTCGCCATGGTCGTGGATCGCGTCGATGTCGTAGGCGAGCGCCAGCGTCACGACATCGGCACCGAGCCCGTCGATCACCGAGCGCGCCTGCTTGCCCGAGCCGCCATGCGACTGGCGGAACGACACGGTCTCGCCGGTCTTCTCCTTCCACTGCTTTGCGAATGCGGCGTTGAAGTCCTGGTAAAGCTCGCGGGTCGGGTCGTAGCTGACGTTGAGCAGCGTCGTGTCGGCGTGCGCGGGCAGCATGGCGAAGCACAGGCCGGCGGTCGCCGCGACGACGGCGGTGCGGCGGGTGAAGGACTTCAGGGTCATCGGAACATCTCGATACAGGCGGGGCCGCGAGTCTAGGCGGGCGGGGCCTTTGCGCCAACCAATGAAAGCTGCTGAGCTTATCTTCGCGACGCCTCAGCGGCCGCCGGTGATCCACGCCGCGGCGCGCTCGGCGATCATCAAGGTCGGCGAATTGGTGTTGCCGCTGGTGATCGTCGGCATGATGCTCGCGTCGACGACGCGCAGGCCCTGGACACCGTGAACGCGCAGCCGGGCATCGACAACGGCCATCGGATCGGCCGCCGGCCCCATCTTCGCGGTGCCGACCGGGTGGAAGATCGTCGTGCCGATGTCGCCGGCGAGCTGGGCGAGCTGCGCATCGGTCTCGTATTCGACGCCGGGCTTGACCTCCTTCGGCCGGTACTTCGCGAGCGCCGGCTGGCCGACGATCCGGCGGGTCAGCCGCAGGCTCTGGGCGGCGATGTGGCGGTCGGTCTCGGTCGCGAGATAGCGCGGCGCG
>CAZZWY010000239.1:0-6829 GCA_964657785.1 uncultured Acetobacteraceae bacterium | reverse complement strand
AATCTGGTTCTTGTCGGCCTCGTAGCCGTTCTTCTCCATGCAGAGGAAAGCGGCCTTTCGGCCATCACCGCGGATGTCCCCGCGGCGGGGTTTGACACGGCATGCGCCGCGGCAATCTGTGGGATGCGGCCTGCGCGCGCGTTCCCGGCATCGATTCGCTGCCTCACGCGGGCTCACCCTGACGCAAGCCGTCGCGCGCCGCGGCGACACGCACTGCCGTCACCCGTGCCTCGCCGGCGCGTCTGGCGTCGCGTTCGGCACGGTCGCGCAGCCGCTTGGCCGCCGAGATCTGCACCAGCACCGGTTCGGACTCGACGATCTCGCCGAGAAGCTGCTGCGCGTCGTCGTCCCACGGGCTCGGGGCGTCGTCGCTCGAGCGGGCCGGCGTCGGGTCGATGCGGTCGAGCTCGGTGCCGAGCGGCAGGATGTGAAAGAGCGCGTCGAAGAGCGCGTTGCAGAATTCCTGCACGAGATAGGTCGCCCCGGCATAGCCCATGAACGGCGTGCCGGTCGCGCGGCGGATGATCGGCAGCGGGAACGACGCGGGGATGAAGCTCGTCTTCATCATCCCGCCGCCGCCGGCCTCGGCGAGGTAGATGCGCTCGTTGTAGCTGCCGTAGAGCACGAGCGGCGTCTTCTCTTTCACGAGGCGCCGCACCTCGGCGTTGTCGGTCTTGGCGCCCGGCTTGCGCGAGACGGCGAAGTGGCAGGGCAGCCCGAGCTCGTCTTCGAGGAAGTGCTTGACGCCGCGGCTGTAGGTCTCGCTCGCGACGATGCCGAAGCTCGCGGTGCCGAAGAAGTCCTGCGTCACCGAGCGCCACAGGTCCCAGACCGGCTTGATGGTGCTGTGTTTCTCGCGCTCGATGAAAGGCTCGGGGTCGAGGCCGAGCAAGTCGCCCAGCTTGCGAAGGAATTTCGTCGTGCTGTGCAGGCCGATCGGCGCCTGCAGATACGGCCGCTCGAGCGCCTCGCAGAGCATGCGGCCGAACTCGCGGTACATGCAGACGTTGACGTCGGCCTCCACGAGCCGCGAAACGTCGGCGAGGTGCGAACCGAGCGGGAAGACCATGTTGATCTCGGCGCCGATGCCCTGCACCAGGCGGCGGATCTCGGCCAGGTCGCTCGGGCAATTGAATGCGCCGTAGCTCGGGCCGATGATGTTGACCCGCGGCCGTTCGCCGGCGGGGCGTTCGGCAAACGGCGTTCTTGCGGGGACCTTCTTGAGTCCGTACTCCGACCACAACCAGAACATCGCCCGGTTCGCGCACTGCCACTGGTCTTCGTCGATCGTCCGCGGCAGAAAGCGCTGGATGTTGGTGCCGGCAGGGGTCACGCCGCCGCCGATCATCTCGGCGATCGAGCCGGTGACGACGACCGACGGCAAGTCCGGGTCGAGCGCCGCATGGGCCCTGCGCATCGAGCCTTCGGTGCCTTCGCGACCGAGCTGCTCTTCGGCGAGGCCGGTGACGACGATCGGCAACTCGTGCGGCGGCAAGGCATCGGTGTAGTGCAGGACGGAGGTCACCGGCAGGTTCTCGCAACCGACCGGGCCGTCGATCACGACCTGCAGGCCCTTGATCGCCGTGAAGACATAGACGGCACCCCAGTAGCCGCCGGCACGGTCGTGGTCCAGAACTAACATGCGGCCCCCTTGGCGCTGCGCGCCGTCCCCCCGCGGGGGAGCGATCGCCTTGGGAACGGCCCGGCGGCGATCATCAGACCATCTCCTCGGCCTTGCGCTTCTTCGCGGCCTTGACGGCGAGGCGGCGCTGCTCGGCCTTGAACTCGGGGCGATCCTTCGGCACACCGTTTGCGGCTTCCCAGACACCCGCCGCATGCGCGGTACCGGTGTTGCCGAAGAAGTCCTTCATCGCATCGAACCGCGCCTTGTTGCCGATGGCTGCGTTGATCACGGTCGCGAGCGATCCGGCGCCCGCCGGGCCCATCAGCGGCCGGGCCGAGATCAGGTTCGTGAAGTAGAGGGCGGGCGTGCTGCGCTCCTTCGCCGCCTGCACCACCGGCGTGGTGCCGATCGCCAGGTCGGGCTGCCATTCGCGCATCGCTGCCAGGTCCTGCTCGAGCGACGCGCGGAATTGCACGTGGACGCCGTGCGCCTGCAGCCACTGCGTGTCGGCCTCGTTCCAGGCGGTTCGCGGGCAGGCGCTGCCGACGTAGCGCAGGTCGGCGCCGCTCTCGACCAGCAACCTGCCGACCAGCAGCTCGGAGCCTTCGTAGCCGGAGAGCGTGATGCGGCCCTTGATCGGCGTCTTCGCGAGCGCGCCCCTGATCGCGGGCAGCATGCGGTTCTTGGCGGCGTCGATCTGCGACTGGGCGACGTTCGCGGCCGCGCCGATCGCCTGCAGCCAGGCTTCGGTGCCGTCGTGGCCGACGGGTGCGGAGCCAACGATCGGCCGGCCCGCGGCCTGGAATTCGCGGATGCTCGCGGTGTAGAACGGGTGGATGGCGGCGACGACCGAACCGTCGAGCGCGGCATACAACTCGCGCCACTCGCGCGTCGGCACGACCGGCCCCGCCGCCAGGCCCATCGGCTCCAGCATCATGCCGATGATCATCGGGTCGGCCGGGAACATCTCGCCGACCAGAGTCACCGTCGGCTTGGCCGATCTGCCGGCCCGCGGCGCCTGCACCGGCCCGGCGAGGACCTCGCTGCGGGCGTATTTCAGCATCGCGCCGGCGAGCACGTCCTTCGCCTCGGCATGCGTCGGCACGCCGAAGCCGGGCACGTCGATGCCGATGATGCGAACGCCGTTGATCTCTTTCGGCAGGATCTGCAGCGGCACGCCGCTCGCGGTCGGCACGCACAGGTTGATGATGACGATCGCGTCGTAGAGCGCCGGGTCGGCTTGCTGGTGGACCGACTCGCGGATGTCCTCGAACAGCTTGCCGGTGACGAGCGATTCGCTGTTGAACGGCACGTAGCCGACGCTGCGCCGCGCACCGTAGAAATGCGAGGTGAAGGTCAGGCCGTAGACGCAGCAGGCCGAGCCGGAGAGGATCGTCGCGGTGCGGCGCATGCGCAGGCCGACGCGCAAGGCGCCGAAAGCGGGGCACATGCTCTGCGGCTGATCGTGCGGGCCGGCCTTGGCGTCGACGGGATAGTCCTTGGCGTACTGGTCGAGGACTTCCGACTTGCCGGCGGACTTCGCCGCGGCGAGCATCGCGTCGCCGCCCGAATGGCAACCCATGCCGTCGCCTTCGAGGGCGGTCGGCACCTTGACCGGGACGATCGGAATGGTCGCGTGCATGGTCATCAGACTTCGTCGTACACCACTTCGAGCGTTTCCTTGACGATGTCCTTCTTGCCGCACATGTCGAACTGCGTGGCCGGCTCGAGCACCACGTCGCGACCGACCGCCGAGGCCGAGAAGAGGCCGAGCAGCGCGTCCTGCGTCATCGGCTTCGGCCGCATCGGCGTCGAGGTGCCGACGTTCTCGGCCAGCTCGGCGAACATCGGGCCCCAGACCGACTCCGGCCGGCCGATGATTTCGTAGCTTGCGCTCTTGCGGCGGATGTCTTCGTTGGCCGGGATCGTGGAAAGCACGGGGATCCCGACCTGCTCGGCGAAAGCCTTGGCCTCGCCGGTGCCGTCGTCGCGGTTGATCACCATGCCGGCCACGCCGACGTTGCCGCCGAGCTTCCGGAAGTACTCGACCGCCGAGCAGACGTTGTTCGCCACGTAGAGCGACTGCAGGTCGTTGCTCGCGACGACGATGACCTTCTGGCACATGTCGCGGGCGATCGGCAGGCCGAAGCCGCCGCAGACCACGTCGCCGAGGAAGTCGAGCAGCACGTAGTCGAAGCCCCAGTCGTGGAAGCCGAGCTTTTCGAGCAGTTCGAAGCCGTGGATGATCCCGCGGCCGCCGCAGCCGCGGCCGACCTCGGGGCCGCCGAGCTCCATCGCGTAGACGCCGTCGCGCTTGAAGCAGACGTCGCCGATCGCGACCGCTTCGCCGGCGAGCTTCTTCTTCGACGAGGTCTCGATGATGGTCGGGCAGGCGCGGCCGCCGAAGAGCAGCGAGGTGGTGTCGCTCTTCGGGTCGCAGCCGATCAGCAGCACCTTCTTGCCCTGCTGCGCCATCATGTAGCTGAGGTTGGCGAGCGTGAAGCTCTTGCCGATGCCGCCCTTGCCGTAGATCGCGATGATCTGCGTCTCCTTGGTGACGGGCGTCGTCGAGACCGGCGCCGGCTCGATCGCGGCCTCGGCGCGCAGGTCGCGCATCATGAACGTCACGGGCGCGGACTTCGCGGGCGCGTCGGGGGTGGCGAAGCTCATTGCATTTGTCTCCAGTCGAGAACCATCTTCAGACAATCCGGATCGTCGAACGCCTGGCCGTAGGCGGTCGCGGCCGAGCCGGCCGCCGCGCGGTGGGTGACCAGGCCGTCGAGCGAGAGACGACCCTCGGCGGCCAGGTCGCGCACCGCTGCGAGGTCGTCGGGCTGCCACTGCGCGGCCACGCGGATCTGCGCCTCGCGCATGAAGGCCGGCGCGAACACGAACGAGAGCGGCGTGTCGTAGAAGCCGGCGAGGACGACCTCGCCGCCGGGCGCCAGGCGCGAAATCAGGGTGTCGAGGAGCGCCGAGTCGCCGCTCACGTCGCAGATGCAGCGGTAGTCGCGGCGCGGGTCGGCGGCCGGGTCGACGACGCTGTAGCCGTTGGCCCCGGCACGGCGCGCGGGGTTGGTCTCCCAGACCACCGGCGCGTGGCCGGCGATCACGGCGAGCCGGGCGAGCAGGCGGCCGAGCACGCCGTGGCCGATGATCAGGTCCGGTTGGCGTGTGCCGGCGCGCGAGGTGGCGTGGAAGGCCGTCGCGGCGAGCGCCAGCAGCACGCCCTGCTCGGCGAAGGCATCGCCGATCTGCGTGGTGCGCTGGCCCGGCAGCACGACCCGCGAGGCCGCCCCGCCGAAGAGCCCGCGCACGTCGCCGAAGCATTTGGCACCCGGCACGAAGACCCGCTCGCCGACGCGGCGCCCCGAATGCGACCCGGCCTGGATCACCCGGCCGACCGATTCGTAGCCCGGCACCAGCGGGTAGCCCATGCCGGGGAAGTTCGGCATCCTGCCCGTCCAGAGCAGGCGCTCGGTGCCGGTGCTGATGCCGCTCCATTCGATGTCGACGACGACATCGTCCTCGGTGGCGTCGCTCAGCGCGAGACGCTGCACCGCGAGATGCCGAGGCTCGGTGAGGACGACCGCGAAAGCGTTCATGCGCGGGCCGGGGAAGAAGTCGATCGCATGGATGTCATCTTATGCTTACGATCTGTAGTGTCAAGTTGGATTTACACGAATCTGATTCGTGGCGGTGTTCACGAACCGACCTCGGCGACCAGCAGCCGGGTCTGCAGCGGTTGCGAGGTGCTGCGGGGCCGGACCCGGTCGAAGCCGGCGGCCTGCAGCATTCGGGCGAGTTCATCAGCGGTCCGCGGTCGCCCGCGTCCCATCGCCAACAGGTAGAAGCCGAAATACGCGCCGCCCATCGGCTCGGCGCCGGGGGTGCCGGCCATCGGCTCGGCGAGCAGCAGCCGCCCGCCCGCGGGAAGAGCCCGGCGCACCGCGCGGAGCAAGGTCATCGCATCCGCATCGTCGTGGTCGTGGACCACGCGGACGAGGCTCACGACGTCGGCACCGGTCGGCAACGCATCGTGAAGAAAGCTGCCGCCGAAGGTGGTCGCCCTGCCCTGCAGCCCCTCGGCCGCGAAACGAGCATGGGCGCGTTGCGAAACCGCCGGCAGGTCGAAGAGCATGAGTCGCAAGGACGGCGCACGGGCCGCGGCGCTGGCGAGAAAGCTCCCGTCGCCCCCGCCGACGTCGAGGAGACAGCGATGCCGGGCGATCGGGTAGGCGTCGAGCACGTCGCTCGCCACCAGCGGCTGCGAGGCCGCCATCAGGCGCGTGTAGGCGGCGATGTCCGGCTCGGGCGGGAGCTCGGCCGGCGCAGCGTGCGAGTTGCTCGCATACGGCCAATAGCCGGCGAGCGCACGCGGGCCGGCCTGGCCCCGCAGCAGCGCGAGCGGGTCGGCGAGGTCGGCGTAGAGCGCCGCGTGGTGCTCGACCATCGCGGCGAGCGCCGCGTTGCCCACCATCGGCGCGCCGAGCGCGCCGAGGCCGAAACGCCCGCCGGATCGTCGCTCGACGAGCCGCAGCGACTCGGCCGCCACCAGCAGCCGCTCGGCCGCGTCACGGGTCAACCCGGTCCGCGCGGCGAGGGCTTCGGGCGTCTGCGGCGCGTCGGCGAGGAGGTCGAAGAGGCGCAGCTGAACGCAGGCGAGCAGCACCTGCGAATAGACGAAGCCGGCGACCAGATCGAAGAGGGCGCGGGCCCGCCGGCGGGCGATCGGCCGGGTGAGGAAGAACTGCGCCGAGCGGCGCTGGAACGTCGGGCTCGCCAGCAGCCGGTCGCGGAGCGCGCGCCAGCGGTCGGGCCAGGACGCCTGGCCGGCGCGCAGCGGCACCGCGGGGGTCGGCAACGTCGGGTCGGGCGCCATGCGCAGCGGAGCCGATCGGCGCTCGCTCAGGCGGCGGCGCGCAGCAGCTCGTCGGACATCGCCTTCGGCACCAGCCGTTCGGCCTCCGCCCGCACCAGCGCGCGCAGCGAGTCGCCGCCGGCGCAGGGTGGCACGGCGTCGACGGCCGCGGCGACCAGATGGCCGAAGTGGGCGATCGCGCCTTCGAGCCCGAGTTCGCTCGCCATGTTCGGCCGGACCAGCGCGACATCACGGCCGACCGGCTTGCCGAGGACGCGCGGGTCGCCCGCGACGTCGCGGATGTCGTCTGCCGCCTGATAGGCCTCGCCGAGCCACTCGCCGAG
>CAZZWY010000238.1:0-6831 GCA_964657785.1 uncultured Acetobacteraceae bacterium | reverse complement strand
GGCGAACCTGTTCCTGACGCCGCTGGCAGGCCACGACCGCGCCTACCGCTACCACAGCCTGTTCGCGGATTTCCTGCGCGCACAGCTGGCCCGCGAGCAGCCGGACGAGCTCACCCGGCTGCACCTGGCGGCCGCCGGCTGGTACGAATCCCAGGGCCGCCCGGTGCCCGCGATCGACCATGCGATCGACGGGGGCGACTACCCGCTCGCGCTGTCGCTGATGGCGCCGCACGCCGAGCAGTTCCTGGAGCAGGGGCGCATGCGGCTGATGGCGCGCTGGTTCGCCGCGCTGCCCGAGGCGAGCCTGCGCGCGCAGCCGCTGCTCGAAGTGATCTCGATCTGGGCCTCGTGTCTCACCCACGGGCCCTGGGAGGCGATGGACAAGCTCGAGACATCGGGCTGCGTGCACAGCGACGACGCCGGCGTCCAGGCCAACGTGCGAGCGCTGCGCCCGATGCTGCTGGCGATGCAGGACCGCTACGACGAAGCCCACGCGGCCGGTCGAACCGCCCTCGCCCGCTTGCCGACCACCAAGCCCTTCGCCGACAGCGTCCTCAGCAACTGCATGGCCCACGTGGCCGCGGTCATGGGGGAACCGCAGGAGGCGCAGGAGTTGCTCGACTCGGCGCGACGCGCCCATGGCGGCGGTCACTTCAACCGCATGTACATCGAGTCGATGGAGGGCATGCTCGACCTGCAGCAGGGCCGGATGCGCCAGGCCGCGGCCCGCTTCGGCATCGCGGTCGGGGCGACGCAATCGGTCTCGTACAACCACACCAGCGGCAACGCCTGGGCCGGCGTGCTCTACGCCGGCGCGGTCTACGAAGCGAATCACCTCGACCAGGCCGAGCACCTGCTGAGCGTGTACCTGCCGCTCGCCCGGGACGTCGGCCTGCCGGACCACGTCATCATGAGCCACGTGATGCGGTCGCGGATCGCCTTTCACCGCGGCGACATCGACGCCGCGCTGCACACGCTGATCGAGCTCGAATACATCGGCCACCACCGCGAGCTGCCGCGGGTCAGCGCCAGCGCCCGGCTGGAGCGGGCCCGGCTGCTGATGCTGCAGGGTCATGCCGACGCGTCGAAGAACGAACTCGACCGCGCCGACGACGCTGCGCTCTGGAAGCGGGTCGGCCGGCTGCGCCTCTACGCCCACGACCTCGAAGACCTCGCGATCGGCCGGCTGCGCTGGGCGCTGCTGTTCGGCAACGGGCGCGCCGCATTGCCCCGGATCCAGCAGGAAATCAACCTGGCCGAACGCGGCTCGCGCCTGCGCCGGGCGCTGCAGCGCTGCAACGAAACGTCGAGCGCGCTCGACGTCATCGGCGGCGTGCTGCGGCAGGCCTGCGAGGAGGGTTTCGTGCGGCTGATCCTCGACGAAGGCGAACGGTTGGGCACGCTGATCCACCGGTTCGACGCCTCGCTGCGCGACGGCACCCGCCGACCGCGGGACCCGATCCTGTCCAACTACGTGCAGGGTCTCATCGCGGTCCTCGGCCCGCCCGCGTCGCCCGACGCCGCATCTGGGCCCGCGCCCGTGCCCGGAATTGCGGAAGGCCTGCTCGAGCCGTTGACCCGCAAGGAGATCCGCGTGCTGCAACTCCTCGCCGAGGGTTACTCCAACAACGCGATGGCCGACAAGCTGTTCGTGTCCGACAGCACCGTGCGCACCCACCTGCGCAACATCAACATGAAGCTCAACGCCCACAGCCGCACCCAGGCGGTGGCGATCGCTCGCAAGCTGGCGGTGATCCGCTAGACGGCTCCGGGGAGGGGGACGCTGGCGCTGAGGAGACGACCCCTCATGCAACGCGTCGCCACCTGCCCGATCGCAACCCTTGCTGCCGTCGATGGCCGCCTGGCCGGCGCTCGCGCAAAAGAGGACTGATGCCGATCAGCGCGGCGCCATCCGGATCGCACCGTCGAGTCGAATGCTTTCGCCGTTCATGTAGCCGTTGGTGATCAGGAACTCGGCCAGTGCGGCGTATTCGGCGGGGTCCCCCAGGCGCTTCGGGAACGGCACCGACGCGGCCAGCGCATCCTTGACGCTGTCGGGCAACCCGTGCAGCAGCGGGGTGCCGAAGATGCCGGGAAGGATGGTGTTGATGCGGATGCCTTCGTTCATCAGATCGCGCGCGACGGGCAGCGTCATGCCGACGATGCCCGCCTTCGACGCGCTGTAGGCCGCCTGGCCCATCTGGCCGTCCTGTGCGGCGACCGAGGCCGTGTTGACGATGGCCCCCCGTTCGCCGTCGGCGAGGGGCTCGAGCGAAAGCATGCCGGCCGCCGATTTGGCGAGGCAGCGAAACGTGCCGATCAGGTTGATCTGGATGATGCGTTCGAAGTTCGCGAGCGGGTAGTGCGTGATCTCGCCCGTGGTCTTGTGGCGGCTCGCGGTCTTGACGGCGTTGCCGGTGCCGGCGCAGTTCACGAGGATCCGCTCCTGGCCGAGCGCCGCGCGGGCCTTCGCGAAGGCCGAATCGACTTGCTCCTCGGACGTCACGTCGACGCGGCAGAACACGCCGCCCACGTCCCGCGCGAGCGCTTCGCCCGCCTCTGCGTTCAGGTCGAACACGGCCACCCGGACCCCTCGGGCGGCCAGACGCCGCACGGTGGCCGCGCCCAGCCCGGAGGCGCCGCCGGTGACCACGGCGGTGATGCTTGAATCGAGTTGCATGTGGTTTTCTCGTCAGGGTGGAAGTTCGCAGGCGATCGAGACGTGGACGACGCCACGCCGCCACGCTCGATGCGACCCGCGGGCGGAGCAGGAGACCCAGGGGCATCGGCAGCGGGTCGTCGAACACGGTCTCTCCGGGCGGGTGCAGTCCTGTTCGGGTCGAGCGTGAACGCCGGTCGGCATAACGAGCACGCTCACACCGTGCGCGCCGCGCGGTCCTTCGCATTGCGCGCTTCGACGTGGGCTCGCGCGCGGGTCCACTCCTCGTCGCCCCACGCGCTCAAGGCACTGAAATTCCCGCCGCTGGCCTGGAACTGCGCCCCATCGATCGCGATCGTCTGCCCGTTGACATACTCCGACCCCGGCCCGAGCAGATAGACCGCCAGGTTCGCGAGTTCGGGCATCCTGCCGGCGCGGTCCATCGGGTTGCGCTCGGCCTTGTGTTCGCCGCCCCCCGGATTGAGCCGCGCGCTCATGCCTTCGGTCGGAAACAGACCCGGCGCGATCGCATTGAAGCGGATGCCGCGGCCGGCCCATTCGACGGCGAGGGACTGCGTCATCGCGTTCACCCCAGCCTTGGCCATCGCCGAGGGCACGACGAACGGCGAACCGTTCCAGACCCAGGTTGTCAGGATCGACACCACCGAGGCGCTGCGGCCTTCGGCGAGCCAGCGCTTGCCGCAGTCGAGCGTCATGTAGAAGCTGCCGCGAAAGACGATGTTGGCAATCGCGTCGAAGGCGCGCGGCGACAGGTCCTCGGTGCGGCTGATGAAGTTGCCGGCGGCGTTGTTGATCAGGCCCGTCAATGCCCCGCCGTCGGCCCAGATGGCGTCGAGCATCTCGGTGATCGCATCGGCCTGCCGGATGTCGCAGGCCAGGCCGACCACCTTGCCGCCGTGCGCCGCCATGAGTTCGTCCGCGGTCTGCCGGGTCACCTCGCCGCGGCGGCCGCAGAGGTAGACCTCGCTGCCCAGGATCAGCAGCGCCTCGGCCATGACGCGGCCGAGGCCGGTGCCGCCGCCGGTCACGAGGATGCGCTGGCCGTTCATCAGGCCGGGTCGGAACATCAGGTCGTCGTGGGTCACGGGGAAGGTTCCTTCACTGTCCGGTGGGGCGCGGCGTGCGCTTGTCGAGGAAGGCGGCCGCGAGCGCCGCGGCCTCCTGCTGCAGGGCCGGCAGGCAGGTGCGCCGCGGGCGGCATGCGTCGAGTTGCATGTCGGTGCTCCCTCGTCAGATCGCGTTGGAGGACTGAAGGCGGGCGATCGTCTCCGCCGCAATGCCCCACTCGCGCAGTGCGCCGGCGCCGGTCGTCTGGCTGCCGGGACCGGTCGGCACGCCGGCGGGCGTGCGGCTGAACCGTGGCGCGGGCGCAGGCTGCAGCACGCCGTCGACGGTGACGAAGGCCTCGCGGGCGCGGTTGTGCGGGTGTTGCGGTGCCTCGTCCCAGTCGAGCACCGGCGCGAAGCAGGCGTCGCTGCCTTCGAGCAAGGCACACCATTCGTCGCGGGTACGGGTGCGGAAGACGTCGGCCATCCGCAGCTTGAGCACCGGCCAGCGCGCGGTGTCGTTCTGGGCATCGAATGCCGGGTCGATGATGCCGCAGCGCGACAGCAGCAGGGCATAGAACTGCGGTTCGATCGCACCGACCGCGACGTGCTTGCCGTCCGCACAGACGTAGGTGTCGTAGAAGTGAGCCCCGCCGTCGAGCAGGTTCTCGCCGCGCTGGTTGCTCCAGCGGCCCGCGGCCTTGAGGCCGTACATGGTGGCGGCCAGGAGCGCGGCGCCGTCGGTCATGGCCGCGTCGATCACCTGGCCCTGGCCCGACTGCTTTGCCTCGTGCAGCGCGCACATCACGCCGAAGGCGAGCATCATCGCCCCGCCGCCGTAGTCGCCGATCAGGTTGAGCGGGGGCGGCGGCGCATCTTCGGGGCGGCCGATGGCGTTCAACACGCCGCTGAGGGCGACGTAGTTGATGTCGTGGCCGGCGGCCTTGGCGAGCGGACCGTGCTGGCCCCAGCCGGTCATGCGGCCGTAGACGATCCGCGGATTGCGCGTCAGGCACACCTCGGGGCCGAGGCCGAGGCGCTCCATCACGCCGGGGCGAAAGCCCTCGATGAGCGCGTCGGCGCCCGCGACCAGTTCGAGCACGGTCTCGACCGCGGCAGGCTGCCGCAGATCGATGGCCAGGGCCGGGCGCCCCCGCGTCGTGACGTCGAACTTGCCCGAGACGATCTGCGGCGCGCCGGTGGCGGGACGCTCGATGCGGATCACCTGCGCGCCCATGTCGGCGAGCATCATGGCGCAGAACGGCCCGGGGCCGAGCCCGGCCATTTCGACGACCTTCAGGCCTGCGAGCGGTCCTTTCATGCGTTTCTCCCGGACGGTCAGGCCGCCACTGTCGCGAGAGGGGGATGTTGTCGAACGGGCCGGGGCGACGCATCGTCGGAAGCGACGAAGTTCGCGCGCCATCGAGGGTCGGCGCTCCCGCACGCAGGGGCTGGCGCGCCGCTTCCACGATACGGCGATGCCTGCACTGTCAGCGCACGCGACACTACACTCCCGGTCAGCAGGCCTTGGATTGAACGCACGCATGGGGTGGAGACCGACCGGGATCATGAGGCCGCGCTGGCTCGGGCCGAACCGGCTCGCGCTCGTTCTGAGGGCGTGCGTCTGGACCCTGCTCGCCGCCGCGGTGCCGATCGGCTCTCCGGCGCTCGCCCAGGCCCGCTTCAGCTTCGATTCGACGCCGGGGCCGCTGCCGAAGGACGTGGTGCCGTCGGAGTACCGGCTGGCCCTCACGCTCGATCCCGACCGGGAGACCTTCACGGGGAATGTCGAGATCGTCGTGGACGTGCGGCGCCCGGTCGACGCCATCGTCCTTAACGCCTGGCAGCTGACCCCCGGCACGATCGACCTGATCGGCACGCAGGGCACCCGTCCGCTGCGCGTCAGCGCGGACGCTTCGAGGCGCCAGTGGCGGATCGCGGACGGGCAAGCGATCGAGCCCGGGGCCTATCGCCTGCGGATCGACTATTCCGGCGTCGTTCACGCCTACGGGCAAGGCCTCTTCGACGTTCGCTACCAGGAGGCCGGCCGTCCCGCGCGGATGCTCGCGACCCAGATGGAGCCGATCGACGCCCGCAGCGTCTTCCCCGGCTTCGACGAACCCGCCTTCCGGGCCCGCTTCGCGATCAGCGTGACGGCGCCGTCGACGTACGAGGTCGTCTCCAACATGCCGGCTTCCTCGCGCGACGTGCAGGGCGAGACGACCCGCTGGGACTTCGCCCCGACGCCGCCGATGCCGTCCTACCTGGTCACGGTCACGGTGGGCCGCTTCGACGCGCTCGAAGACAGCGTCGACGGCATTGCCCTGCGCATCCTCACCGCGCCCGGCAAGCGCGAGCAGGCCCGCTACGCGATGGAGGTGACGAAACAGATCCTGCCGTTCTACCGCGCCTACTTCGGCATCCCGTATGCACTCCCGAAGCTCGACCAGCTCGCCACGCCGGGCGTGCGGTCCGGCGCAATGGAGGACTGGGGCGCGATTTCGTACATCGAGGACGCCCTCCTCTTCGACCCCGCCAGGAGCTCGATCGACACCCGCCGGGCGGTCTTCTCGACGGTCGCTCACGAAGTCGCGCACCAGTGGTTCGGCGACCTGGTGACGGCGGCTTCGTGGGACGAGATCTGGTTGAACGAGGCGTTCGCGACCTGGCTGGAGCAGAAGGCGACCGCGCACTTCAACCCGTCGTGGCAGACGCCGCTCGTCCAGATCCTCGAACGCCAGCGCGTGATGCGCCGCGACGCCGGGCCGGCGACGCGCGCGATCCGCGCCGGCCCGGTGCTGGAAACCGCGACCATGGACGTCTTCGACGGCATCACCTACGTCAAGGGCGGGGCGCTGCTCTCGATGCTCGAGACCTCCCTCGGTCCGGCGGCCTTCCGCAGCGGCCTGCAGGCGTACGTCGCGGGCCAGCAGCTGTCCAACGCCACCGCCGGCGATCTCTGGTTCTACCTCGCCCAGGCGTCGGGCCGGGACGCCGCCGGTCTCGCTCGTTCCTGGACCGACCAGCCCGGTTTTCCCTTGCTCGACGCCCGAGCGGCCTGCGCCGCCGGCGCGCTGACGCTGACGCTCGAGCAGCACCCCTTCG
>CAZZWY010000237.1:4501-6834 GCA_964657785.1 uncultured Acetobacteraceae bacterium | reverse complement strand
ACCGATAACCGCAGATCCCCCGAGGACCGCCCCATGCCGCAAACGATCACCCCGAGCGAAGTCTGGTACCCGAGCAGCGAACGCACCAGCCAGACCGATGACCTGCGAATCAAGGACGTGATGCCGCTGCCGCCCCCCGAACACCTGATCCGCTTCTTCCCGATCGCCGGGACGCCGGTCGAAGCGGCGATCGGCCGCACCCGCAACGCGATCCGCAGCATCATGCAGCGCGAGGACGACCGGCTGCTCGTCGTGATGGGGCCCTGCTCGATCCACGACCCGGTCGCCGCGGTCGAGTACGCGAAGCGGCTGCTCGCGCAGCGCGGGCGCTTCAAGGAGACGCTCGAGATCGTGATGCGCGTCTACTTCGAGAAGCCGCGCACGACCGTCGGCTGGAAGGGCCTGATCAACGACCCCTACCTCGACGAGAGCTACCGCATCGACGAAGGCCTGCGCATCGGCCGCCAGTTGCTGCTCGAGATCAACAAGCTCGGCATGCCGGCCGGCAGCGAGTTCCTCGACGTGATCTCGCCCCAGTACCTCGGCGACCTGATCGCCTGGGGCGCGATCGGCGCGCGCACGACGGAAAGCCAGGTTCACCGCGAACTCGCCTCGGGCCTGTCGGCGCCGATCGGCTTCAAGAACGGTACCGACGGCAACATCCGGATCGCGATCGACGCGATCCAGGCGGCGTCACGGCCGCACCATTTCCTCTCGATCCACAAGAACGGCCAGGTCGCGATCGTCGAGACCCGCGGCAACACCGATTGCCACGTGATCCTGCGCGGCGGCAAGGCGCCGAACTACGACGCAGCAAGCGTGGCCGCGGCGTGCCGCGAGATCGAGGCGGCGAAGCTGCCGTGCACGCTGATGGTCGACTTCAGTCACGCCAACAGCAGCAAGCAGCATCAGCGCCAGATCGACGTCGCCCGCGACATCGCGGCGCAACTCAAGGCCGGCAGCCGCTGCGTCTTCGGGGTGATGGTCGAGAGCCACCTGCAGGCCGGGGCGCAGAAATTCAGCGCCGGCCAGGACGACCCGGCGACGCTCGAGTACGGCAAGAGCATCACCGATGCCTGCCTCGGCTGGGACGATTCGCTGACCGTGCTCGAGGTGCTGAGCGAAGCGGTGGCCGTGCGTCGAACGGCGCTTCGGTGAGGTCGAAGCCGGTCAGCGGAGCGCGCGGCCACGGCGCCCGAGCGTGACGATCGTGCCGAGACCGGCCACGAGCAGCGCCCAGGACTGCGGTTCGGGCACGGCCGGTGCGATGGTCGGCGCTTCCAGCACCAGCGACAGATTGTCGGCGTAGCCGTCGTTGGAACTTCCCTCGACGCGCGTCAGCCGGAGGTCGACGACGACCGAGCGCGTGCCCTGGGGAACGGCGCCCGACGCTTCCCGAAACGACAGGCCCGTCAGACTGGCGCGATCCGCCACGGTCACCGGGCCGATCGACGCCGAGCCGAGCGCCGTCGAGGACGCATCGACGAAGGTGAGCGACAGCACCGCGTTGTCGTCCTGCGACGCATAGCCGCCGAGGTACGCGGAGAGGTCGTAGGTGGCGCGACCGGTATCGATGGTGCCGGCGAGATCGGCGATGCCGACGATCTGTTCCCCGACCGAGGGGCTGCCGAAACCGCCGCCGAAGAAATTGGCGCCCCGGTTCGTCGGGCCGGGGTCGGTCGGCCCCGGGTAGCCGCCGCCGGCGTTGTACTGGATGACTGTGAAATCGCCGCTGAGCGTGAAGCCCGTCACCGCACCGATGGACGCGCCGGTCAGCGAGCCGACGTCCGCTTCTGCATCGCCGTTGACGATCAGGTTGCTGCCGAGCGCGGGGGTCGCGAACGCTTGTGGGGCAGCGAAAGCGACAACGCGGCGCAGACCGCGGCGAGTGAGATCGAAGCGAGGGAAGTCATCGAGGGTCTCCAGAAGGGTTGAACCGGCGTCCTGCGGCATCTGCGCTCGAACGACTCCGCATCCTAAGAAGACGATTCCTTTACGGGTACTCTCGAAACAGATAGGGTCGGCGCCACCGGACGCAGAACCCCCCAGCCAGGGGGTCCGCTCAACTACAGCGCCACCAGTCCCAAGCCGACGACCTTGGCCGCCAGATGGGTGCGGGAGACTGCGCCGACCTTGACGCGGGCATTCCTCGACCCGGTGATGATGCCGCTCGCCGCCGCGGTCAGCCGCAACGGCGCGATCGCCGCGATCGCTCGCTCGCCGAGCGAGCCGGCCGAGTCGATCTCATCGAGGAGCGACTGAAGATCGCCGATTGACACCAGCGTCGATTCCGCGGGTTGCAGTGGTCGAGGTTGTGCGGCACCTGCAAAGAC
>CAZZWY010000237.1:0-4491 GCA_964657785.1 uncultured Acetobacteraceae bacterium | reverse complement strand
GATGACCGGGCGTCACGACGAACTGTCCTGGGCCAGCCGCTCGCTCTTCCAGTAGACATCGTCGCCACCACCCAGGCCGTCGAGATTCGCGCGGTTCAGCACCCGGGCGAGCACGAACAGCAGATCGCTCAGCCGGTTGAGGAAGAAGCGCGGCTCGTCGCGGACCGCATCGACGGCCGCCAGCGCCACGACGGTGCGTTCGGCCCGACGGGCGACGGTGCGGCCGACATGCGCCAACGCCGCACTGCGGCTGCCCGCCGGCAAGATGAATTCCTTCAAGCGCGGCAGGTTCGCGTTGTAGTGCGCCAGCGCCTCGTCGAGCTGCAGCACCGCGCTCGCCTTCAGCAGTTCGTAGCCCGGGATCGACAGCTCGCCGCCGAGGTTGAACAGCTCGTGCTGGATTCGGACCAGCAACGCGCGAACGTCCTCCGGCAGCGGTTCGGCCAGCAGCACGCCGAGGTGCGAATTCAGCTCGTCGACGTCGCCCATCGCCTGAATGCGAAGGTGATCCTTCGGGACCCGACTGCCGTCGCCGAGGCCGGTCGTGCCGTCGTCGCCGGTGCGGGTTGCGATCTGGGTCAAGCGGTTGGCCATGGCACCGATCCTAGCGGATGGGCACAATTCGGGGCTGCCGCCGTCACGCGGCGCTGGAGACGCGCAATGAATGCACCCCTGCCTGCTCACCTGCTGCCGCGGCTCGAACCGCGGATGGTGCCCGTCGACATGCTCGACGCCCTGGCAGAGCGCTTCGGCGCGCGCTGCTCCACGGCGCTTGCGGTGCGCCAGCAGCACGGACGCGACGAATCGCCGATCGATGCACCGCCGCCGGAAGCGGTCGTCTACTGCGAATCGACCGAGGACGTCTCGGCGGTGGTTCGCCTCGCCGATCGGTACGGCGTGCCGGTCATCCCGTTCGGCGTCGGCTCGTCGCTCGAAGGGCATTTGCTGGCGGTGCAGGGCGGGGTGAGCATCGACCTGTCGCGCATGAACCGGATTCTCGCGGTGCAGCCGGAGGACCTGACGGTGACGGTGCAGGCCGGCGTCACGCGCAAGCAGCTCAACGACGAGATCCGCCACACGGGCCTCTTCTTCCCGATCGATCCTGGCGCCGATGCCAGCCTCGGCGGCATGTCTGCGACCCGAGCCAGCGGCACGAATGCCGTCCGCTACGGGACGATGCGCGAGAACGTGCTGGGGCTGACGGTGGTGACCGCGAGCGGCGAGGTCATCCACACCGGCACGCGGGCTCGCAAGTCGTCGGCCGGCTACGACCTGACTCGGTTGATGGTCGGCAGCGAGGGCACGCTCGGCGTGATGACCGAGGTCACCGTACGGCTCTACCCGCTGCCGGAGGCGATCTCGGCTGCGACCTGCAGTTTCCCGAGCATCGATGCGGCGGTGCGGACGACGATCCAGATCGTCCAGACCGGCATCCCGATCGCACGCTGCGAGTTGCTCGACACGAATGCGGTGCGGGCCGTCAACCGGCACGACAAGCTGACGCTCAACGAGGCACCGATGCTGCTGATGGAGTTCCACGGCAGCCCGGCGAGCGTCGAGGAGCAGGCGGCCGCCGTTCAGGAACTCGCTGCCGACCACGGCGGCGCCGGCTTCGAGTGGGCGACCACGCCCGAGGAACGCACCCGCCTCTGGACGGCGCGCCACCATGCCTACTTCGCCGGTGCCCAGCTGAAGCCGGGGTGCAGGACGGTCACGACCGATACCTGCGTGCCGATCTCCCGGCTCGCCGAATCGGTGACGCTCGCGTCGCAGGCGGCGACCGAGGCCGGCATGCCGCACTACATCGTCGGCCACGTCGGCGACGGCAATTTCCACATCGCCTACCTCGTCGACCCCGGCCTTCCGGCCGAACGAGAGCGCGCCGAGCAGCTCAACCGGGACGTCGTTCAGCGGGCGATCGAGATGCAGGGCACCTGCAGCGGCGAGCACGGCATCGGCCTGCACAAGATGGATTTCCTGGTCGAGGAGGCCGGCGTGGGCGCCGTCGGGATGATGCGGATCATCAAGCAGGCGCTCGACCCGAAGAACATCATGAACCCGGGGAAGATCTTTTCGCTGTCGCCGTAAGCGCGGTCGCGCCCAGTGGGCAGTCTGCTTGTCGCTGCCGAAGGGCGGGGCGGCACGGCTCCTCTCGCGCGCCCCTCAGTGCGAGGGCGCCGGTACGTTGAGGTGCTGCAGCACCGTGCCCGCCGCATCGACGCTCTCGAGGTGCACGCCGAAGCCCCAGAGCCGCGCGGCATGTCGCAGCACTTCCTGCGCGCCCTCGTGCAGCGGCCGGTTGTTGTGACGGGTGTGGCGCAAGGTCAGTGACCGGTCGCCGCGGAGGTTGACGTTCCAGACCTGGATGTCGGGCTCGCGCGAGCTCAGGTCGTACTGCCGCGACAGCGCCTCGCGCAGGCGCTTGTAGCCGGACGGGTCGTGGATCGCCGAGACCTGCAGGTGCTCGGCCTTTTCCTCATCGAGGATCGAGAAGAGGCGCAGGTCGCGCATGAGTTTGGGTGACAGGTACTGGCCGACGAAGCTCTCGTCCTTGAAGTTGCGCATCGCATGATCCAAGGTCGGCAGCCAGGGCGCGCCGGCGAGGTTCGGAAACCACTCGCGGTCTTCGTCGGTCGGGTTCTCGCAAATGCGCTTGATGTCGGTGTACATCGCGAAGCCGAGCGCATAGGGGTTGATGCCGCTGTACGCGCGGTGGCCGACGGGGGGTTGGTAGATGACGTTGGTGTGCGACTTCAGCCACTCGATCATCACGCCGTCGGTGAGGTAGCCGTCGTCGTACATCGTGTTGAGCAGGTGGTGATGCCAGAAGGTCGCCCAGCCTTCGTTCATCACCTGCGTCTGGCGCTGCGGATAGAAATACTGCGCGATCTTGCGAACGATGCGCACGATCTCTCGCTGCCAGGGTTCCAGCAGCGGCGCGTTCTTCTCGATGAAGTAGAGGATGTTTTCCTGGAGCTCCGCCGGGAAGCGCTTGGTGCTGGCGACGTCCTCGGTCTTGCCGGGGCGTTTCGGCAGGGTGCGCCAGATGTCGTTGACCTGCGACTGGGCGTGCTCGAGCCGGTCCTTGCGACGCGCGGATTCCTCGGCGAGCGAGAGCTTGCTCGGGCGCCGATAGCGGTCGACTCCGTAGTTCTGCAGGGCGTGGCAGCTGTCGAGCAGTTCCTCGACCGGGCCGAGCCCATGCTTCTCTTCGCACTCGGCGATGTAGTTCTTCGAGTAGACCAGGTAGTCGATGATCGACGAGGCGTCGGTCCAGAGCTTGAAGAGGTAGTTGCCCTTGAAGAAGCTGTTGTGGCCGTAGGCGGCGTGCGCGATCACGAGCGCCTGCATGGCGGTCGTGTTCTCCTCCATCAGGTAGCTGATGCAGGGATCGGAATTGATGACGATCTCGTAGGCAAGGCCCATGTGGCCGCGGCGATAGTTCTTTTCGTTGGCGATGAACTCCTTGCCGTAGCTCCAGTGGCGGTAGTTCACCGGCATGCCGACCGACGCATACGCATCCATCATCTGCTCGGCGGTGATGATCTCGAGCTGGTTCGGATAGGTGTCGAGCCCGAAACGCTTCGCCGTGGCGCGAATGACGTCGTGGTATTCCTCGATCAGCGAAAAACTCCAGTCGCTCGGATCCGCGAGCCGGTGCTCGGGGCGCGGCCCCGGCGGTCTGGGGGCCTGCAGCGCCTTGCCAGCGGGCGTGCGCCGTTCGTCGGAAAAAGGCGCGGCGGGTCGGGTCGCGGCTTGCTCGGGCAGTGTGCTCATCGGGGAAACATCCTTCAGGCGGCTGCCCGTTCTTTCTTGAAGAGTTCGCGGAACACCGGATAGATCTGAGAAGCTTGCGTGACCTTGCGCATCGCAAAGTGCGCCTGCGTGCCCTGGACCCGCTGGTACTCTTCCCAGAGATTCTGTTCTTCCTCGGCGACCTGCACGTAGGCGAAGTAGCGGCACACCGGCAGCAGCTTCTCAGTCAGCAGCTCTCGGCAGCGGCCGCTGTCGTGGTGCCAGTTGTCACCATCGCTCGCCTGCGCGCCGTAGATGTTCCACTCGGCGGGCGAATAGCGCGCCTTGATGATCTCGTCCATCAGCACGAGCGCACTCGAGACGACGGTGCCGCCGGTTTCGCGCGCATGGAAGAAGTTCTCCTCGTCGACTTCCTGCGCCTGGGTATGGTGGCGGATGAAGACGAGTTCGATCTTGTCGTAGTGCCGCGTCAGGAACAGGTAGAGCAGGATGAAGAAGCGCTTCGAGAGTTCCTTTCTCGCTTCGTCCATCGAGCCGGAAACGTCCATCAGGCAGAACATCACCGCCTTCGTCATCGGAACGGGCACGCGCACCCGGCTGCGGAAGCGAAGGTCGATCGGGTCGAGATAGGGGATCCGCGACAGGCGATGCTTCAAGGCCTCGATGCGCGATTCGAGCTCGATGACTCGGCTCGCGTCGGCCGCCTCCTCGACGGGCGCTTCCCTCAGCGCCTGC
>CAZZWY010000236.1:0-6851 GCA_964657785.1 uncultured Acetobacteraceae bacterium | reverse complement strand
GGCGAAGCCCGACACGTGCAGGCGCGCGTAGACGCCCCAACGTTGCGCGCGCGCCGCGCCGATGCGCGCCACGATGCGCGGATTCCAGGCGATCGCGCTGTCGAGGCGGTGCCAGACGAACCAGTTCTCGACCCAGCCCGCGATCAGCGAGCTGAAGAAGAGCAGCACGCCGGTGAAGGCGGCGTAGAGGGCCGTCGGGCCGAGCAGGGTGAGCGAGTCGAGTACATGCGCCGTCATCTTCGCGCCGACCAGCGGTTCGCCGAACGCCGCGGCGCTCGCGTACTGGATCGCCAGCACGAGCGGGGTCACCGCCATCAGGTTCCCGAGGATGCCGGCGGCCTGCGAACGGATCAGGTGCGCGACTTCGTCGACGAAGCTTTCGACCGCCGCGTCGTCGGCGATGCCGGTGAGCTTTTGCGCCATCGCCGGCGCCGTCATCGCCGGTTGCTTGGTCGCGACGGTGAAATGAAACAACTGCACGAGCACGAAACTCGCGGCGTAGTTCACCCCGGCGAAGAAGCCGCTCCAGAACGCCGAGAGCGCGAGACCGAGCACGAGGAACTTGACGATCGTCGTTCCGGCGAGGACCGTGCCGCCGCCGGCGGCCGCTGAGAACATCCGGCGGTAGGCGGTGTCGTCCCGGGTGATGTACTGCTCGCCGGTCTGGGCGCTGCGTTCGGCGACCTTCCTCGCGAGCAGCGAATAGTGGCGCGCCAGTAGCGCGCGAATGCTGCGCCGTTCGTCCGCGGTGTGGACGAGCTCGGCGAGCAGCGCCGCGATCTCGCGGGCCGGGGCGGGGCTCAGCACGCAGGTGAGCAGCGCATCGATGCGGTGGGTGCGCTCGAGCAGCTGGTCGACCTCGAAGTCGACGTCGACCGAGATGCCGTGCGCCTCCAGGTGCTGGTGGACGCTCTCCGCGCAGCGCCGGCAGGTGTCGAGCAGCGCCCTCAGGTACTGGGCTTCGCGGCGCAGCGCGGCGCCCTCGTCGATCGAGGCGGCATCTTCGGCGTGCACCCGGAATCGCTCGCTGACCTGGCCGAGCTGGCGAAACGGCTTGCCCGCCAGCAGCTCCGGGCTCATCCGCTGGCGCAGCGCCGGCGAGAACCCCGCCGCGCGGACGGCGCTGCCGAGGAAGAGGATGCCGTCGAGAAAGGGCAGGCGCCAGTCGCTGGTCGCACCCGCCGCGGGCACGAGGTAGGCGCCGAGTCGGCCGAGCGTCGCCTCGTCGAGCGCGAGCAGCCAGTCGGCATCGTCGGCATGCGGAAAGAGCAGCGCGAAGAGGTCGCCGAGGTCGGTCGTCTCCGGCGTGAGCGGAAGCACGCGGGCACGCAGCCGCCGGCCGAGTTCGCCCCAGAGATCCATGCGCGGCGCGAAGCCGAAGTCGGCGAAGAGCGCCGCGACGTCGACCTCGTGGAGGAAGCATTGCACCAGTTCGGCGACGCGCACCTGGTACACAGGGTTGCGGTCGAGCACGCCGAGCAGGTGCTTCAGGCGCACCACCGGTCGCGGCGTCGGGCCGGGCTCGGCGTCGACCGGCGCCCGGCGCAGCCACTCCAGCAGCCGGATCAGCCAGAGGTGCCGCTCCGGCAGGCTCGCCTTCGGGTCGGCGGCGTTGAGCAGCGCGGTCAGGTCCCAGGGCGGCACGCGGCCGCGCGGCTTCGACGGGCTGGGTGGCGGCGGCGTCGCCATGCGTTCCAGTGTCTTCAGTGGAGTGCGGAGGCGAGCGTCAGGCCGAATTCCCCGACCGGCGCCTCGAACGGCCAGGCCTCCTCCGTCATGCAGAAGAAGGTGCCGCGCATCGTGCCGTGCGGGGTCGCGAGCCGGGTGCCGCTCGTGTACTCGAACGATTCGCCGGGTTTGAGCACCGGCTGGTGGCCGACCACGGCGAGGCCGCGCACCTCCTCGGTGTGGCCGCTCGCGTCGGTGATGATCCAGTGGCGTGCCACGAGCTGCGCCGTGATGTCGCCGGTGTTGGTGACCGTGATGGTGTAGGCGAACGCATGCTGTCCCTGCTCGGGATCGGATTGCTCCGGCAGGTGCCGCACGACGACCTGGATGCTGAACTCGGGGTGGGCCATGCGGCGGATTCTGGCAGCATCTTCGTAGAATCCCTCGGTCGTCCCGATGTCCACGGGCGGCAGCCGGGGTTCGTGGGAGACTCCGCGTCACCCTTTCCGGACGTCATCATGCCGACCTACCGCATTGCGCCCAGCATTCTCTCGGCCGACTTCGCCCGCCTCGGCGACGAAGTTCGCACGGTGATCGCCGCCGGCGCCGACTGGATCCACTTCGACGTGATGGACAACCATTACGTGCCCAACCTCAGCTTCGGCCCGATGGTCTGCGAGGCGCTCCGCCCGCACGCGGTGCGCGTCGACGGCAGCAAGGTGCCGATCGACGTCCACCTGATGGTCGAGCCGGTCGACGCCCTCGCGCTCGCCTTCGCCCAGGCCGGCGCCGACCACATCCTCTTCCACCCGACGGCGAGCGAGCACGTCGACCGCACGCTGCAGCTGATCCGCGGCGCGGGGTGTGCGGCCGGCCTCGTCTTCAACCCGGCGGCGTCGCTCGACGTGCTCGACTGGACCCTCGACCAGCTCGACGTGATCCTCGTCATGAGCGTCAACCCCGGCTTCGGCGGGCAGAGCTTCATCCCCGGCGCGCTGAAGAAGATCGAGCGCATCCGCCGGTTGATCGAGACGAGCGGGCGCGACATCCGGCTCGAGGTCGACGGCGGGATCAAGACCGACAACATCCGCGCCGTAGCCGACGCCGGGGCCGACACCTTCGTCGCCGGCAGCGCGATCTTCGGCCGGCCCGACTACGCCGAAGTGATCGGCGCGATGCGGCGCGAGCTCGCCGCCTCAGCGGACCGGCACCGATGACCGCCGGTCATCCGCCTGCGGACGGCCACGGCCACGGGCATGCGCACGGCCACGGCCACCACCATCACGCCGAGCCGCCGGCCGACGGCAGCTTCGACCGCGCCTTCGCGATCGGCATCGCACTCAACCTCGCGTTCGTCGTCGTCGAGGCGCTCTACGGCTGGCGCGTCGACTCGCTCGCGCTGCTCGCCGACGCCGGCCACAACCTCTCGGACGTCGCCGGCCTGGGCCTCGCCTGGGGCGGCGCGATCGCCGGGCGCGTCCGGCCCGGGGCGCGCTACACCTACGGCTGGAAGAAGGCGAGCATCCTCGCCGCGTTCACCAACGCCGTGCTGCTGCTGGTCGCGATGGGCTCGCTCGCGTGGGAAGCCTTCGGCCGGTTCGGCCACCCGCCGCCGACTTCCGGCTGGACCGTGATGGCGGTCGCCGCGGCGGGCATCGTCGTCAACGGCGCGACCGCGCTGCTCTTCATGCGCGGCCGCGAAGGCGACATGAACGTGCGCGGCGCCTACCTGCACATGGCGAGCGACGCGCTGGTCTCGGCCGGTGTCGTCGTCACCGGTGCGCTGACGCTCTGGCTGGGCTGGGGCTGGATCGACCCGCTGGCCAGTCTCGTCATCACCGTCGTCATCATCGTCGGCACGTGGGGGCTCTTCCGGCAATCGCTGCGGGCGATGTTCGACGGCGTGCCCGAGCACATCGACCTGCCCGCGGTGCAGGGCGAGCTCGAGCGGATGCCCGGGGTCGAGCGCGTCAACGACCTGCATGTCTGGGCGATGGGCACGACGCAGGTCGCGCTCACCGCGCACCTCGTGATGCCGGGCGGCTGTCCGGACGACGCCTTCATCGAAGCGGCGACGACCGCGCTGCGCGAGGGCTACCGGATCGGCCACGTGACGCTGCAGGTGACCCGTCACGCGCTGGTCTCGCCGTGTGGACCGGAGGCGGCACCGCCGCCGGCGCCGCACCGGCATGCGCACGCCGGGCACGCGCACTAGAAGCGCGGTCTAGCGCGTCATCAGGCGCCGTGCCGCGTGGCTCGCCGCGTCGACGAGGCCGACCAGCAACAGCATCGCCGCGAGCACGGTCGCCGTCTTGCCCATGTGGAAGAGCCCGAGGTGGAAGGCGAGCAGCTGGCCCAGCCCGCCCGCACCGACGACGCCGAGCACGGCGGCCGCGCGGATGTTGTTCTCCCAGCGGTAGAGCGTGTAGCTGAGCAGCTGCGGGACGACCTGCGGCAGCGTCGCGAAGAGGAAGACGCGCCCCTCGCCGACACCCTGCGCACGCAGCGCCGCGGCGGGCCCCGCCGGCGCGTTCTCGACCGCCTCGGCGAACAGGCGGCCGAGCACGCCGGTCGTGTGCAGCGCGAGCGCGAGCGTGCCGGCGAACGGCCCGAGCCCCACGGCGATCAGCAGCAGGCCGGCCCAGACGAGTTCGGGCACGGCGCGCAGCGCGTTGAGCAGCAGCCGCGTCGGCCACCGGCCGCGGGCGGCGTCGTCCGCGTGCAGGCGCGCGGCGGGCAGCGCCAGCGCAAGGCCCGCGAGCGCCGCGAGAAAGGTGCCGAGCGCCGACATCGCGACCGTCTCCCAGGTCCCGATCGCCACCGCGCGCACGAAGCCCGGCGAGACGTCGGGCGGAAAGAATTCGCCGACGAAGCGGCCCATGCCGCGCAGCGCATCGACCGAAGCGAACTGCGCCCACTGCAGGTCGAGCGACGCGAAGCTCGCGACGACGAGCGCGGCGATGCCCGCCGCCACGGCGCCGTCGCGCCGACCCGAGGTCGTCGTCGACACGGTCAAAAGTGGAGGAGCGCGCAGTCGGCCGGCGTGAACACGCGCTTGGCGCGGCCGGTGAGCGCTTCGGCGGGCACGGTCGCCGGGAACGTGAGCCGGTAGGTCGGCACCGGGCCTGGCAGCGGCTCGCTGTCGACGTAGGCGGCGCCCCGTGCGCGCAGGACCGCGCAGACGCCGCGGAGCGTGTAGAGCGACGACGGGACGCTGCCCGGCGGCGCACGGCGGACCTCGACGCGCGACTCGCCCGCGGTTCGCTCGACTTCGACGAATTCCCCCTCGCCGCCGAGCGAGACGAGCGCGGTCTGCGGGGGCTCGGGCCGGGAGGGGGTCTGCGCGCAGGACGCCAGTGCGGCCAGCACCATCGCAACGAACGCGTTCTTCATCGGCCGAGTGTGCCTCGTCATGCCGCGGTTAGGCCACCGCAACGGAGGCCTTGACACAGAGCTTTAGTGTAGCTACAGTAATTTGTGCGTATCGAGTTTGATCCTGCAAAAGACGCTGCGAACGTTGCCAAACATGGCGTTTCGCTGGCGGCGGCGGGCGAACTCGATTGGGAGTCTGCCTTGGTCTGGGTCGACGAGCGGTTCGAGTACAACGAGTCGCGAATGGTCGCCCTAGCTCCGAGGACGGGCGTTCTTTACTACGTTGCCTTCGTTGACCGTGGTTCGACACGAAGGATCATCAGTCTGCGTCGGGCAAACCGGCGGGAAGTTCGGCGCTATGTCCAAGACCTTTAAACATGTTCAAGTGGCAATGCCAAGCGTGGAAGAAGATCGCGCTATCACTGCTGCGGCTAAAGCGGATCCGGACGCCCAGCCGCTTACCCCAAAGCAGTTGGGGGCCATGGTGCCGTTGCGTTCTTTGCGAGGCAGGCCTAAATCCGGCCACGCGAAACAGCTAGTGTCGGTTCGATACAGCCCGGAAGTCCTTGCATATTTCAAGTCGACCGGGGAAGGTTGGCAAGCTCGCATGGATGGCGTGTTGAAACAATACGTTGCTCGTAATACGCGGAGGCAGTAGGCGGGAGTGGCCTAACCCACGGTTGAGCGGACTCACTCCATTTGGCTTCTCCAGAGCCGTCATTTTATTCTGGCCCTTCCAAAGCCAAATGCAGTGAGCCGCTCGACCTAAACGTTAGGCCACACAAATACACTCTCGCGATGACTCATCTCCCTGTTACCAAGTTTGATATCTCAAGCGTAGAGACGCTGGTATTCGCTGGCGGCGGCAATCGTTGTTGGTGGCAAGGCGGCGCAATCGCGCATCTTCTTCAACAAGGTTGGAATTTACCTCCGCAGCTTGAGGGAACGAGTGCTGGCGCCGGCGTCGCCGCATCATGTATCACTGATGGTCTGGCAGGCTCAATCGCTGCAGGCACGCTAGCCTACGTCGTAGACAAACACGTGTGGAACAGCATTCACCCGCGCCTGCCTAAGCTCGTCGGCCTTCGCCAAGACTTTGTTGACCTACACGAGTGCCGGAATTCTGCAGACGCGCAAGCACTCCTGGGCGCCGCGGCAGCGGCGCCGCCCTTCATGCGTTCCAGTCTCATCGGCGGGCTACCAGCAATCGACGGTGGTTACACCGACAACGCTCCAATTCATCCGCAGTCCGCAGCCGAGAAGTCCAAGACTTTGGTGCTGCTTACTCGTCACTATCCGCGCCTTCCACAGCTCTTCCGCTGGGCAGGTCGCACCTACTGGCAACCCAGTCAGAGTGTCCCTGTATCCACCTGGGATTGCCGCGAAAATACGACTGTGCGAGAAGCATTCGCTCTCGGCGAAAGCGACGCCAAGGACGTCCTTGGTCAGTGGCGTCTGAGTGTGGCCTAACCCACGGTTCGAGCGGACTCGCTCCATTTGGCTGCGCCGGGCCTTCAATTCATTCTGGGTCCGGCGCAGCCAAATGAAGCGCGCCGCTCAACCAGACGTTCGCCGGAGCACGGCACTGAGGCCGTCGGCCACCGCGACGAGGCCGACGAAGACGATCAGCATCGTCGCGACTTCGCCGCCGTTGATCATCCTCATCGACCCGTCGAGCAGCTGCCCGAGCCCGCCGGCGCCGACGAAGCCGAGCACGACCGAACTGCGGATCGCGCATTCCCAGCGGTAGACGGTGTAGCTCGTCAGCTCGCCGGCGTTCTGCGGCAGGAGCGCGAAGAAGAAGGCCTGCA
>CAZZWY010000235.1:0-6867 GCA_964657785.1 uncultured Acetobacteraceae bacterium | reverse complement strand
GTCGGCCCGACGCCGCACGCGATCCGCACCATGGGCGACAAGGCCGCGGCGCGCGCCGCCGCGATGAGCGCCGGGGTGCCGACCGTGCCGGGCAGCGTCGGGGTGGTGGCCGACATCGATGCTGCCATCGAAGTGGCCAAGGACGTCGGCTACCCCATCATGATCAAGGCGTCGGCCGGCGGCGGCGGGCGGGGCATCCGCGTGGCGCAGGACGCCGCCGAGCTGCGCCTGCAATTCGCGACCGCCACGGCGGAGGCCCTGGCCGCGTTCGGCAACGGCGAGGTCTACCTCGAGCGCTTCGTTCGACGGGCGCGCCACATCGAAGTGCAGATCCTCGGCGACGGCCAGCGGGCGGTCCATTGCTTCGAGCGCGAATGCTCGCTGCAGCGCCGCCGCCAGAAGGTCTGGGAGGAAGCGCCTTCGGCGGCGATCGACGAAGCGACCCGGGCGGCCCTCTGCGAGTCGGCGCTGCGGCTCGCCAATGCGGTCTCGTACCGCGGCGCCGGAACGCTCGAGTACCTGTACGACGACGACACCCGCGAGTTCTTCTTCATCGAGATGAACACGCGCATCCAGGTCGAGCACCCGATCACCGAGATGGTGACCGGCATCGACCTGGTCAGGGAAATGCTGCTGATCGCGCTCGGCGAACCGCTGTCGCTGAAGCAGGAAGACATCCATCTGACCGGCGCCGCGATCGAAGTCCGCATCAACGCCGAGAACGCGGCGAAGAACTTCATGCCGAGTCCCGGGGTCGTGACCGGCCTCGTGGTGCCGGGCGGCCCGGGCGTGCGCTTCGACAGCCTGCTGTTCCAGGGCTACAAGGTGCCGGCCTACTACGACTCGCTGGTCGGCAAGCTCGTCGTGCACGACAAGGACCGCCGGAGCGCCTTGAAGCGGATGCGGCGTGCGCTCGGGGAATTGAAGGTCGACGGCATCCGCACGACGATCCCGCTGCACCTCGCGCTCTGCGACGACGCCGATGTCGCGAGCGCGGCGTTCCACACCGGCTTTCTCGAAACCTGGCTCGCCGCGAACCCGCTCGCGGCCGACCCGCCGAAGACGGAGGTCCCTGCATGACGACCACCACCACGCAGCTGCCGGCGCGCTACAGCTTCGGCGGCGACGAGCACCTGTTCGTCGAGATCAGCGAAGAGATGTCGCTGCCGGCCTTTTTCAAGGGCATGGCGATCTGCAACGGACTGCGCCGCCGCGCGTTGCCCGGCATCACCGAGATCTGCCCGGCCAACGCGTCGTTCCTGGTGCGCTTCGACCCCGACGTCATCCTGCCGGACGACCTGCTCGCGGCCGTCAAGGCAATCGAGGCGACGCTCGGCGACGGCCACCTCCAGCTGCAGACCCGGATCATCGAGATCCCGGTGCTCTACAACGACCCCTGGACGCACGAGACGCTGATGCGCTTCCGCGAGCGCCATCAGGACCCCGCGAGCACCGACATCGAATACGCGGCGCGCATCAACGGCCATGACTCGGTCGACGCGTTCATCCAGGCGCATTCCGAGGCGCCGTGGTTCGTGTCGATGGTGGGCTTCGTGGCCGGCCTGCCGTTCCTGTTCCAGATGGTCGACCGGGCCCGCCAGATCGAGGTGCCGAAGTACCTGAGCCCGCGCACCGACACGCCGAAGCTCACTCTCGGCCACGGCGGCTGCTTCAGCTGCATCTACTCGGTGCGCGGCGCCGGCGGCTACCAGATGTTCGGCGTCACGCCGGCGCCAATCTTCGACCCGGCGCAGCGCCTGTCGTACCTGCAGGACCTGATGGTCTTCTTCCATCCCGGCGACATCGTCAAGTGGAAGCCGATCGATCGCGCCGAGTACGACCGGCAGATCGCCGAGGTCGAGGCCGGGACGTACCAGCTGCGCATCCGTCCGGTGTCGTTCTCGCTCGAGGACTTCCTGGCCGATCCCGACGGCTACAACCAGGAACTGCTGAAGGTGCTCCATGGCGATTGAAGTCATCAAGCCGGGCCTGGCGACCAGCGTCCAGGACGCGGGCCGGCCCGGCTACTACAACCTCGGCATTCCGCTGTCGGGCGCACTCGATCAGGAAAGCCTGCTGCTCGCCAACCTGCTCGTCGGCAACGACGAAGGCGCGGCGGCCCTCGAATGCACCTTGCTCGGCCCCGAGCTGCGCTTCGATGCGCCCGCGGTGCTGGCCGTCACGGGCGCCGACGCGAAGATCAAGCTCAACGGCGCGGAGGTGCCGAAAAACGTTTCCTTCGCGGTCGCGGCCGGCGACACGCTCGGCTTCTCGTTCATGACGCTCGGCGCGCGGATGTGCATCGCGGTGGCGGGCGGCATCGACGTCCCGGTGGTGCTCGGCAGCCGCTCGACCTACGGGCTCGGCGCCTTCGGCGGCTTCAACGGCCGCAAGCTCCTGGCAGGCGACCGGCTGCCTGTGGGCACGCCGTCGGCGAAGGCGAGGCCGGGCCGCAAGGCGCCGGCCGAGGGGCTGCCAGCGCTGCGCAAGGAGGTGTCACTGCGCGTTCTGCCGGGCATCTACTTCCATCGGCTCGAAGCCGAATCGGTCGCCTCGTTCTTCGCCGACACCTGGACCGTCGGCTCCGAGGCGGACCGCATCGGCTATCGCTACAAGAACGGCCGGCCGCTGAAGTTCCTCGAGCGCACGCCGCCCTTCGGTGCCGGCGCCGACCCGTCGAACATCGTCGACGCGGGCTACCCGTACGGGTCGATCCAGGTGCCCGGCGGGCGCGAGCCGATCGTGCTGCACCGCGACGCAGTCTCCGGCGGCGGCTACGCGATGGTCGGCACCGTCATCAGCGCCGACATGGACCTGATCGCGCAGATGCAACCGAATCACAAGGCGCGCTTCGTCGAGGTCGACATGGCGCAGGCGCTCGCGGCGCGGGCCGCACGGCGCGAGCGCCTGGATCGGTTGCGCGCCGGCCTTTCTTCGCCCTGAAAGCCTCGGTCCCTCCCCTTTTCTTTGCTGCAACTACCTTTGGAGTTCGTCTTGAACAGATTGCCCCTGCGTGTCTCGTTGATCGTCGGCTCACTCGCGGCCGCGTCGCTCTGGCACGGCGCTGCCGCGGCGGCCGACTGGTTTCCGTACAAGGCCGAGTCGACCGAGCCCGCCTTCTCGGCCGACGGCAAGAAGAGTCCGATCGACTACAAGCCGCTCGCCAAGGCCTCGAAGAAGTGGGACATCTGCGTGTCGTTCCCGCACATGAAGGATGCGTACTGGCTCGGCGTCGACTACGGCGTCATCGAGGAGGCCAGGCGGCAGGGCGTGAAGGTCGAGGTGCTCGACGCCGGCGGCTACACCAACCTCGCCAAGCAGGTATCGCAGATCGAAGACTGTGTCTCGCGCGGCGCCAACGCGGTCGTCATCGGCGCGATCTCCGGCGACGGCCTGAACAACGTGCTGAAGACCGTGGCCGCGAAGAAGATTCCCATCGTCGACCTGGTCAACGGCATCAATTCGCCCGACGTGTCGGCGAAGTCGCTGGTCTCGTTCTACACGATGGGTCAATCGACCGGCGAGTACCTGGCGAAGCAGCACCCCGCCGGCTCGCCGCCGGTGAAGGTCGGCTGGTTCCCCGGGCCGGCGGGTGCGAGCTGGGTCGAAGCCGCGAACAAGGGCTTCCTGGACGCCGTCAAGGGCAGCGCGGTGACGGTCCTCGATCCGAAGTACGGCGACACCGGCAAGGAGGTGCAATCGAAGCTCGTCGAGGACGTGTTGCAGGCCAACCCGGACCTCGCCTACGTCGCCGGCACCGCGGTGACGGCCGAAGCCGCGACCAGCATCGTGCGCTCCCGCGACCTCGACAAGAAGGTCAAGATCCTCTCGTTCTACATGACGCCGGGCGTCTACGAAGGCATCCAGAAGGGCCGCATCGTCGCCTCGCCGGCCGATTCGATGGTGATCCAGGGCCGCATCGCCATCGACCAGGCGGTGCGCCTGCTCGAAGGCAAGGAGGTGGTCAAGCACGCCGGTCCGAAGATCTTCGTGGTCGACAGCGCGAACATCAAGACGGTCAAGCTCGACGACATCCTGCCGCCGCCGAGCTTCAAGCCGACGTTCGACGTCAAGTAGGCCCCGTCCCGCTCGATATCACCCAGCCGATGAACGCTGTCGTTCCATTGCTGCAAACGATCGCGCTGAGCAAGCGCTACCCCGGCGTGCTCGCGCTCGACGCGATGGACTTCGAGCTTGTCGCGGGTGAGGTGCACGTGCTGTTCGGCGAGAACGGGGCCGGCAAGTCGACCCTGATCTCGCTGCTGGCCGGCGCCAACACCCCCACCGGCGGGCAGATCCTGATGCGCGGCGAGCCGGTGAAGCTCTCGACCGTGCACGACGCGCGTCGCCAGGGCATCAGCGCGATCTTCCAGCAGTTCTCGCTGATCCCGACGCTCACCGTCGCGCAGAACCTGAGCCTGGGCGACGAGCCGCGCAAGGCCGGCCTGCTCGACCGCAAGCAGATCCGCGACCGGGCTCGCTCGATGCTGGCCGATCTCGGCTTCGAGATCGACGGCGATGCCTCGATCTCCGACCTCACGCGCGCCCAGCAGCAGATGGTCGAGATCGCGAAGGGACTGCGCAGCGAGGTCTCGGTGCTGATCCTCGACGAACCCACCGCGTCCCTCACCGACCAGGAAACCCAGCGCCTCTTCGCGTTGATCCGCCGGCTCCAGGCGAAGGGCGTGGGCATCGTCTACATCTCGCACCGCATGCAGGAGATCGAGCAGATCGCCGACCGCATCACCGTGCTGCGCGATGGTCGCAAGATCACGACGGTCGAGGCAAAGGACACGCACGCCGACCGCCTGATCGAGCTGATGAGCGGTCGGGCCATCGAGCAGATCTATCCGCGCATCGCGCACCGGCCGTCGGAGGAGGTGCTGAGGGTCGACGGCCTCGGCTCGCCGAACGGCGTGCGCAACGCGAGCCTGACGGTGCGGCGCGGTGAAGTGGTGGGCGTCGCCGGCCTCGTCGGTTGCGGCAAGTCCGAGTTGTTCCGGGCGGTGTACGGTCTCGACCCGGTGAGCGCGGGCCGCGTGACCTTCAAGGGCCAGCCTCGGACCGGCGCCAGCATTCGCCAACTGCTCGACGAGGGCCTTTTCTATCTGCCCCCCGACCGCAAGAGCGAAGGCCTGGTGCTCGGTTTCACGTCGCGCGCCAACATGACGCTGCCCTTGTTGAGCGGCCCGTTGCGCGGCCGCGGCGGCTGGCTGCGAAAGCGCCTGGGGCGAAGGCTCTCGACGAGGGCCGCCGAGAAGGTCGAACTCGCGCCTCGCAATGTCGACCGGCCGGTCGCGCTGCTGTCGGGCGGCAATCAACAGAAGGTCCTGTTCGGCAAGGGCATGACGCGCGACGCCTCGCTCTACGTGTTCGACGAGCCGACGGTCGGCGTCGATGTCGGCACGCGCAGCGCGCTCTACCTCGTGATCCAGAAGCTCTGCGAGGCCGGTGCCGGCGTGGTGGTGATCTCGTCCGACCTGCCCGAGGTGCTGCACCTGAGCCACCGGGTCTACGTGATGTGCCGCGGCGAGATCGCCGGCGAGCTCGAGGGCGACGCGATCGACGAATCGCGCGTGCTCAACCTGTTTTTCGGCTCCAACCCCGGACGGTCATGAACACGATTCCCACTGCCGCCGTGGCGCCGCCCTCCGCCGGATCGCGCAGTCGCGCGGCGACGTTGCTGCGGACCCTGTTTCTCCGCCTCGGCGTGCTGCCCTTCATGCTGGTGATCGCCCTCGTGGTGTTCAGCCTGCTGTCGGACCAGTTCCTGACGGTGACCAACATCGTCAACCTGCTGCGCCAGTCGGTCTACCTGATCCTCGTGTCGATGGGGCAGATGCTGGCGCTCGTGACCGGTGGCTTCGATCTTTCGGTCGGGACGGTCATGGCGCTCACCTCGGTCGTCTCGGCGCTCGCGATGCGCGGCTTCGGCGGGATGCTGCCCGACGCCGGCTGGGTCGTCATGATCGGCGGCTGCCTGTGCGGCGTGCTGGCGGGCCTGACGGTGGGACTGATCAACGGGATCGGCATCGCGTTCATCGGCGTCTCGCCGTTCATCGTCACCCTCGGCCTGCAGTCGATCGGCTTCGGCCTGGCGCTCTACCTGACCGGCGGCGTGCCGGTGTCGGGGCTGCCGAGCGAGTTCAGCGACCTGTTCGGCTTCGGGCGGCTCTTGGGCGTGCCGATCCCGATCCTCGTCACCGCCGCCTGCGTCGCCGCAATCGGCATTCTGATGAGCCGCCTGCCGACCGGCACGCATTTGCTCGCGGTCGGCGGGAACGCCAAGGCGGCGGCGCTGTCGGGCATCAACACCCGCCGGGTCCTGCTGCTGGCCTACCTGATGTGCTCCGGCCTCGCCGCGGTGAGCGGCCTGTTGCTGACGGCGCGCGTCGAGACGGGCGAGGCCAACCTCGGCGGCACCGTGGCACTCGAATCGATCGCGGCCTGCGTGATCGCGGGGGTCAGTCTGCGCGGTGGCATCGGCCGGGTGCCGAACGTGGTGATGGGCGCGATCTTCATCGGGCTGGTGCAAAACGGCATGAACCTCGCGAGCGTCGGCTCGTACCTGCAGATGGTCGTGCTCGGCACGCTGCTGATCGTCGCCGTGGTCGCCGACCAGATTCGCCACCGCATGGTGGTGCCCGGCAGCCACTGATGTCGGTGCTTGCAGAAGCGGGCTTCCACCGGGCAGACTCGCTCCCCGACGCGATGACCGCCCTGCGGGAACGCGGCGAACACGCCGGGTCTCTCGTTCCTCGGCCTCGGCCTCGGCAACGACTCAGACCCCCTCGGCCATCACCGATTTCGCCAGCGCCAGCAACTGCCGGTCGCTGCCCGCGGGCCCGATCAACGACAGTCCGACGG
>CAZZWY010000234.1:0-6882 GCA_964657785.1 uncultured Acetobacteraceae bacterium | reverse complement strand
GGGCAACCTGAAGCGCCCGGAGGATGCGAAGCTGCACCTGGGCATCGCGCAGCAACTCGCCGGCGACACGGCCAAGGCGCAGCAGACCTTCAAGTCGGTCACCGGCAACGACGGCACCACCGACCTCGCAAGGCTCTGGGCGCTGTACACGAAGCGGGCGAAGGCCTCGTCCTGAACCGATCCGGAAGACGACCATGACCCCCACCGCCCCGCCCTCGCTCGCCGACGACTACCAGCGCGCCGGCTTCGGTGCGACGCTGCCCTTCGGCGAGCGCCCCGCCCTGCTCGTCGTCGACGTCGTGCGCGCCTACGTCGACCCGGCGAGCCCGCTCTACGCCGCCGGCTTCGTCGAGGCGCTGGCGCCGAACCGCCGCCTCGTCGCCGCGGCGCGCGAGGCCCGCGTGCCGGTGATCTTCACCCGGGTCGCCTACGACGCCCGCGGCCGCGACGGCGGCCTCTTCTTCCGCAAGGTGCCGGCGTTGCGCGCCTTCCTGCCCGGCTCGCCGCTCGGCGCCTTCGTCGACGGCCTCGAACCGCTCGCCGACGAGACCGTGGTGACGAAGCAGTACGCGTCGGCCTTCTTCGGCACCTCGCTCGCGTCGACGCTCCAGGCAAGCGGCGTCGACACCGTCCTGATCACCGGCTTCTCGACCTCGGGCTGCGTGCGCGCCTCGACGCTCGACGCGCTGCAGCACGGCTTCGCGCCCTTCGTGGTCCGCCAGGCCTGCGGCGAGCGCGACACCCGGCCGCAGGAGGCGAACCTCTTCGACCTGCAGGCGAAATACGCCGAGGTGATCGACGAAGCGCGGGCGATCGCCGAGCTGGCCGGCTGTGGCGCCCGCCGGTCGACGCCGGCGCAGCGGGAAGGCGTCTAAGCCGCGAGCGCCGCCTCGGCGCCGACCGGCTGCGACAGGGCCTCGAGCGCGTCGCCGATCGACTTCGCCGCGTCCTTCAGGCCCTGCGCGTAGCGCCGCACGGCCTCGCTCATCGGCATCGCGGTCGCAAAGTAGCTGAGCGACAGCGTGCCCGCGACCAGCCCGTGCTCGAGGATCGGCACGGCGATCGACGAGGTCTTGCCCGGATTGAGGGTGCAGTTCGTGCGGTCGTGCGTCGCGTAACCGTCGGACTGGATGCGCCGGGTGAGCACCCCCGACCTGAACATCTCGAACGTGGCCCGGTTCCCCGCGGTCTGCTCGAGGCCGCCCAGGAGGCATTCGCGGGTCTCGTCGCCGACGAACCCCAGGTGCACCAGACCGGAGGCGACTTCGAGCATCGGGAAGGTGTAGCCGGGGTAGTAGTTGTTGAAGGCGAGCGAGGTCATCGTATAGGTCGAGTCGCGGACCATCATGGTCGCGCCCGAGGCGGTGCAGATGCTGACCGGCCAGCCGTGCTCGCGGGTCAGCGCGATCAACAGCGGCCGGGCCGCCTTGAGCAGGTCGCCATGCTGGTGGCCGCCGACAGCGAGCGTCTGCACGAGGCTCGTCGCCCGGTAGAGCTTCCTGACGGGCTCGCATTCGATCATGCCCTCGTGCATGAGCGTCTGCACGATCCGGATCGTCGTCGGATAGGGCAGCGAGACCGCCTTCGCGATCTCCATCAGCGACACCGGGCCCCGCCGGTTGATGAACTGGAGCATGGCCAGACAGCGACTGATCGATCGGACTGGGACGCCTTTTTCCATGTCGGCCTCCGAAGAAAAGGAAAGGGTTGAGCGTGCGATGCCGCACCGGCCACGTTCTGCGGCGGCGGACGCGGCGATCGACGGCCTGTCCACCGGCACCGCAAGGATCGTACCGACGCCGCACCCGGGGGCGGTGGCCCCAGCCCGGTGCGGAGCGCACGCTGCGAACGCGGGTAGCCGAATTATTCACCTGTCGAGCACGCGTTGCAGTTCCTGTCGCTCGTTCCCTGACCCGCCTCTACATTGGATTACGAAGGTTTGCAAAGACCCTGCAGGCAGGCCTCCCGACCCGCTGCAGGCCGTCCCCCTTCGACCCGCGTCCCGATCGAACTTCCGACTTGGAAAGAAGTGCCCCCCATGAAATCGCGTCGTCACAGCGACCTCTCCCGTCGTCAATCCCCCAGCGGGCGACGTTCGCGCTGGCTGCTCGCGTCCGGCGTCGCCCTCGGCGGCGTCGTCGCGCCGCACTGCGCGACGGCTCAGCAGGCGGACACCAGCGCCCAGCGTCCCGAGGACGCGACAGCCCCCGGCGCCGCCGCGAGCGCGCCCACCGGGCCCTCCGGCACGGCGCTCGGCAATTCGCAGGTCTCGAACCTCCAGTCGGTCGTCGTGACGGCGCGGAAGAAGCGCGAGAAGCTTTCCGAGGTGCCGCTGTCGATCACCGCGGTCACCGCGCAGACGCTGCAAGACGCCGGCAGCCGCAACCTGCAGGACGTCGCCAACCTGACCACCGGCCTGACGATCTCCGCCGCCGGCGCCGAGGCGCAGCTCGTGCCGACCATCCGCGGCCTGACCAACCTCAACGGCGGCTCGGGCGACCCCAACGTCGCCGTCTTCCTCGACGGCATCTACCTCGCCAACAACTCGGCGATCAGCCTCGGCCTGGTCGCGGTCGAGCGCGTCGAGGTCGTCAAGGGCCCGGTCAGCGCGCTCTACGGCCGCAACGCCTTCGCCGGCGCCATCAACTACATCTCGAAGAAGCCGCCCGACACCTTCGGCGGCGAGGTCGAAGTGGGCGTGGCGAACGCCGGCGGACGCACGGCGAAAGCCACGATCGGCGGCGCCATCGTGCCGCAGATGTTCAACTGGCTGGTGTCGGTCGGCTACGACAAGTCCGACGGCACCTGGAAGGACAGCAACAGCGGGGCGCGCGCGGGCGGCTACAAGAAGCAGGACGGCCTGTTCTCGTTCACCATGAACCCGACGAAGCAGCTCTCGATCGAAGGCACCTACTACTACGGCGACGACCGCTTCGACGACGTGCCGCTGGGCAACGCCGTCAACAATTGCGGCTCGAAGACCGGTCCGGCCACGGGCGCCGGCGCCGACCCCGTCAACCCCAATGCCTTCAAGCAGTTCTGCGGCAGCTTCAACTACCAGCCGGTTCAGATTCCTACCATCAACCCCGCCGCCGGAGTGACGGGGAACCAGCGCCGCGCGCAGTCCGATCGCCTGCGCGTCGGCTACGACTTCGACGGGTTCGACGCCTCGCTCCTCTACGGCAACAACGACGTCAAGCAGCGTCGCTACAACGACTTCACCGGCAGCAACATCGGCATCCCGTACCTGCTGACGAACGGCAGCATCCTGTATTCGAACGAGCAGTTCGGCAACGTCCTCAACAACAGCGACGACCAGCTCGAACTGCGTTTTTCCTCGCACCTGAACCAGCCGGTGCGCTGGTCGTTCGGCTACAACTACTACAAGGCCAATTCGGATGCGCAGACCCTGGTCGGCATCGACGGCAGCCAGTTGCCGCCGGGGACGAGCTTCGCGCCGGTCATCGGCCTGCCGGTCCAGAGCCTCTGGGTCACCTCGAACGGCTCGTACGGACCGGGCCTCGGCCGCGCGACGCAGGTCGACACCGTCCACTCGCCTTTCGCCAGCGCCGAATGGGACATCGTCCCGGCGCTGACCGCCTCGGGCGAGGTGCGCCACACCAAGGAAGACAAGTCGCAGACCGTCTTCAGCACGACCAGCAATCTCAACCCGGTCAACGTCGCCGGCAACGGCACCAACACCGGCTTCAAGAGTTACGGGTTCAACAACTACCGCACCGCGCTGCGCTACAAGCTTTCCGACGACGCGATGGTCTACGCGAGCATCGCCAACGGCACCAAGGCCGGCGGCTTCAACAGCCGCGCGACGATCGCCGCCGACCTGAGCTTCGACCCGGAGCGCAACAAGTCGTACGAGGCCGGCACCAAGCTGTCGTTCCTGGAGCACCGGCTCGAGGTCGGATTCGCGGCCTTCCACATCGACACGCAGGGCATCCAGATCTCGGGCCCGGCGGCCGACCCGACCAACCCGGGGCTCGTCACCAAGAACTTCGGCGGCACCCGCAGCAACGGCTTCGAGCTCGACCTCGCCGCGGTGCCGGTCAAGGGCTTGAAGCTCAACGCCGGCCTGGGCTTCGCGGATTCGAAATTCAAGTCGGACGCGATCGACTTCACCGTCGCCAAGGCCGACTGCGACAACATCCCGGTCTGCGCCTCGCGCGAGGTCACGGTCGCAGCGCCCTCCGGCAACAAGTTCGGCGTCGCGCTCGGCGGCCTGCGCGTGCCGCGCAGCAGCCGCTACACCGGCACGCTCGGCGCGCAATACAACGGCGTGCTCACCGACCGCTGGGGCTACCTGGCCCGGGTCGACTACCGCTACGAGTCGTCGCGCGAGATCCAGAACGCGAACTACGCGACCATCCCGTCGCGCAACCTGCTGAACATGCGCGTCGCGCTCGAGGACGACAAGTACCGGCTCACCTTCTTCGTCAACAACGTCACCAACAACACGACCCCGGAGGGCGTGGCGCAGAACACCCGCCTCAACGACTTCACCGGTCCGTACGCGGGCGCGCTGCCGGCCAAGCGCACCTTCGGCGTCATCGGCAACGTGATCTTCTGACGATGCGCGGCGCTCTGTTCTTCGCCGGGACCGCCTGCGCGGTGGCCCTGGCCGGCTGTGCGGTGCCGGCGACGGGACCGGCGGCGAAGGCCGGTTGCCCCGCGCCGGCCGCGTCGATGAACTACACCGACGCGACGCCGGTGCGGCGGATCCGCATCTACACGGACCCCCGCACCCACGACTCGGCGTTCGAGGAGGCGCCGATGGCGCCGAAGCGCACGCCGCTGCTGAAGACCGGCAAGATCCTCTACGAATACGACTTCGGCAAGGGCAGCAAGGTGCAGATCGTCGCCGCGCCGGCCGACCTCGTCCTGCCGCTGCACCCGGCGCCCTACCGCGAGAGCTTCCTCATGCTCGAGGGCAGCGTGACGATGGAACTCGGCGACGGCAGCCGCCGCGAGCTCGTGGCCGGCGACATGACGACCTTCGAGGACATCGACGCGACGCGCGGCCACGGCGGCAAGACCGGCCCGTGCGGCTATGTCGCGCTCAACATCGTCCCGTGAGGGCGCGTCAACGCCGCCGACCCCGCCGATGACCACTCCCATTCGCCGCCGCTTCGCGACCGTTTCCGGACGCACCGTCCACTACCTCCGCAGCGGCGAGGGACCGCCCGCCGTCCTGGTGCATTCCTCGCCCACCCACGCGGCCTATGTCGTGCCGCAGATGCGCGAGCTGAGCGGCCGCTTCACCTGCTTCGCCTTCGACACGCCGGGGTTTGGCCTGTCCGAAGCGCTGCCCGGCGACACGCTGACCGTGGCCGACCTCTCGCGTGCGCTGGCCGAGAACATGGCGGCGATCGGCCTGCCGCCCTGCCCCGTCTACGGCACCCACACCGGCGCGGCGATCGCGCTTTCGCTCGGCGCCCGCCATCCCGAGCGCGTCACCGGGCTGATGCTCGACGGCGTGCCGATCTTCTCGGCGGCCGAACTGGCGAGCCTCTTCGAAGGCTACTTCGAACCGCTCGTCGTCGACGACCGCGGCGGCCACTTCGCCCGCGCCTGGACGCGCTTTCGCGACCAGTACGTCTGGTTTCCGTGGACGCGCCGCACGCCCGACCACCACAACGAGACGAACCTCGGCGACGCCGACGCCCTCCACGCGTGGGTGATGAATTTCTTCCACGCCGGCCTGACCTACAAGCCCGCCTACCGCGCCGCGATCTGGTACGGCGAGCAGGCCGCCGCCGACGCCGCGGCGCTGCGCTGCCCGGCGATCTTCAGCGCCACCGAAACCGACATGCTCTACCCGCACCTCGACCGTCTGCCGCCGCTGCGCGCCGGGCAGGCCGTGCGCCGGGTCGGCAACGACAAGGCGCGGCTGAACGCGCTGATCGGCGAGGTCTTCGCCGCGCACCCGGCCGCCGGCCCGGCGCCGGTCGACGCCTTCCAGCTTTCCACGGGCACCGGCGTGCAACAGCAGTTCGTCGACCTGCCGACCGGGCCGCTGCTGCTCCGCCACGCCGGCGAGCGCGCCGCACGACCGCTGCTGCTGCTGCACGACGCGCCGGGCTCCTCCATGCCGCTCGCCGCGGCCGGGGGGCTCGTCGGGCAGCTCGCCGAGCACCACTTCGTCCTCGCCCCCGACCTGCCCGGATGCGGCGGCTCCGACCCGCTGCCCGAGGCCGCCCGCACCGCCGCGCCGGGCCTCGCCGCCTGGGCCGACGCCCTCGCGGCAGTCTGCGACCGCACCGGCGTCGATCGCGCCTGCGTCTACGGCATCGGGGTCGGCGCATCGCTCGCCCTGGCCTTCGCCGAGCGGTACCCAGCCCGGGTCGACGCGCTCGTCCTGCGCGGCGTGGTGCTGCCGACCGACGAGGAGCGCGCCGAACTCCGCGCCCGCTACGCACCGCCGATCGTGCCGCAGGCCGACGGCAGCCATTGGTACCGCACCTGGCTGATGCTGCGCGACCAGCAGATCTACTTCCCCTGGTTCGAGCCGCGCGCCTCGCGGCTGCGGCGCGTGGCCGGCGACTTCGACGCCCGGTCGCTGCACGACCGTACCTTCGAGGTCATGAAGCAGCACGCCGGCTACCACTCCCTGATCGACGCCGCCTTCGACCACGACGCCGCCGCGGCGCTGGCGTCGGTCGGCGCGCCGATCGCCCTCTGCCACGACCCGCAGGTGCCCTTTTTCGCCCACGACGCCCGCCTGCGTGCGGCACGTCCCGGCGCCCGCGAGCTGCCCCCCGGCGTCCCCGCGCACCGGACGGCGCTGTCGGCGTTCCTCGACGAGGAAGGGATGGCGGCGCCGTGACGCGCGCCGCGTCCGACAGCGACGGGCCGGTCGACAGCGACCGG